>NZ_MPOB01000007.1 GCF_002148795.1 Oceanibaculum nanhaiense
GAAGACAACCATGCACCCGGCAGCGTCGTCTCGACGCAATAATATGCTTGACGCCCCAGAAGCGATTAGACAACCCCATCAATCTGTCCAGCCATAAGGGTCCGCGGACTCGCCAGATGATCGAAACAGCGGGAGCGCCGTTGCTGTTTCTTCCGCCCTACAGCCCGGACTTCTCGAAGCTCAAGGCAATGCTCAGGAAGGCAGCCGAGCGCACCATCGACGGCCTGTGGGACAGGATCGGCAGCCTGATCCCAACCTTCACAGTGCAGGAATGTGCCAATTACATCGCCGCCGCCGGATACGATGCAGCATGAACGAATTCTGCTCTAAAAGCGGAACCTATCGAACGCCGGTCGTAGCAGGTTAGTCCGCTCCTCTAGCGGGCTGCGAAAGTGTGAGAAGGTCGAACGGAGAGTAAGGCGCCACGGTCAATAAGACGGGATCGGGAAAACCAGATCATGGATGCGCACCTCGAGCGCGCCAGATTGTATTGGCCCAATCCGCGAAATCCCCATACGGGCCCGCAGCGTGTGATAGCCGCAACAGAGGCCGGACACATGTCAGCACCCGACTACGCTCCGAACTCTTCGAAAAGATTCTTCTTGCATCAACGGGGGCGTCCAGACAGGTCCATGAGGATAGTTTCGCCGGGCCTGAGCGTCGGTCCCAGGACCTGTTCGACTTGGTCGGAAACGCACGACCGCGCATGGCGCCGTCGAGCAGCAAGGGTGCTGTCCTGCTGTCGGTTCGAAGAAAGGCCGATGCCGGCATTGCCGTTGGCGCGGAGGGTACCAACATAGCCACTTAATTGTCCGATGTCGTTCTTGTAGGGGCCTATGTCTTAGAACCGTCTTTCGGCATTTCCACATGGCCTGCACGCTGCTGCTCTTTCGGGTCGTAGTGGCGGGGTCTTCCTCCGTCGATCCTATTGTGGGAGTTGTGCACATGGCCTCGGCGGCATACTTCGTTTGGCAGGCGACTCATTATGCCAAGTGGTTGTCCTGATCGTAGAACGTCGATCGCATTCCATCGTATATAAAGACCATAAGCGCTTCTGTCGCATCGCTCGATTATCGTTCCGTTTGTCTCAAGCAGCGGAACGACGCCCATGACCCCCACCAAGCTCCTGATCGGCCAGATCGCCGTCGTCTTCGCCATCGTCATCCTCGGCGTATGGGCGGCGACGCAGTGGTGCGCCGACATGTTGGGCTATCAGGCGCAGCTTGGCAGCCCCTGGTTCGTCCTGTTCGGCTGGCCGGTCTATCAGCCGTGGAAGCTGTTCGAGTGGTGGTATTTCTACGAGGCCTATGCGCCGGAGGTATTCGACAAGGCCGGGATGCTGGCGGCGGGCAGCGGCTTCATGGGCTGTGCGGCGGCGATTATCGGCTCACTGTGGCGCGCGCGGCAGAGCAGGCTCGTCACCACCTATGGCTCCTCGCGCTGGGCCTTGCCGCGCGAGATTCGCAAGGCCGGCCTGTTCCGTCCGGCAGGCGTGTTCCTCGGTAGGTTCGCCGACCAGTATCTTCGCCATGACGGACCGGAGCATGTCATGGCCTTCGCGCCGACGCGCTCGGGCAAGGGCGTCGGCCTCGTCGTCCCGACCCTTCTCACCTGGACCGGCTCGGCCGTCATCCACGACATCAAGGGCGAAAACTGGCAGTTGACCGCTGGCTGGCGCGCGAAATTTTCGCATTGCCTGCTATTCAACCCGACCGACCTGCGGTCGGCCCGCTACAATCCGCTGCTGGAGGTACGCAAGGGGCCGGACGAGGTGCGCGACGTCCAGAACATCGCCGATATCCTGGTCGATCCCGAGGGTGCGCTCGAGCGCCGGAACCATTGGGAAAAGACCAGTCACGCCTTGCTGGTCGGCGCCATCCTGCACGTGCTTTATGCCGAGGAGGAGAAGACGCTGGCGCGAGTCGCCACCTTCCTGTCCGATCCGCGCCGGTCCTTCGCGGCGACGCTGCGGCGGATGATGGCGACCAACCATCTCGGCACGCCGGAGAACCCGAGGGTCCATCCGGTCGTGGCTTCGGCCGCGCGTGAGGTGCTGAACAAGTCGGAGAACGAGCGCTCGGGTGTGCTCTCCACCGCCATGTCCTTCCTCGGACTCTATCGCGACCCGACCGTCGCGGCGACGACCTCGGCCTGCGACTGGCGCATCGCCGATCTCATGGATGCCGAACATCCGGTCTCGCTCTATCTCGTCATCCCGCCATCCGACATCTCGCGCACCAAGCCGTTGGTGCGACTGGTGTTGAACCAGATCGGGCGGCGGTTGACCGAGCGGCTGGAAGGAGACCCGAAGA
Organism: Oceanibaculum nanhaiense; assembly: GCF_002148795.1. Lineage (NCBI taxonomy): Bacteria > Pseudomonadati > Pseudomonadota > Alphaproteobacteria > Rhodospirillales > Oceanibaculaceae > Oceanibaculum > Oceanibaculum nanhaiense. Next base: position 2,313 of record NZ_MPOB01000007.1, read on the forward strand.
AGACCCGCAGGCATCAGCTCATAATGATGCTCGACGAGTTTCCGGCGCTGGGACGGCTTGATTTCTTCGAAACGGCATTGGCCTTCATGGCCGGGTACGGCATCCGTGCCTATCTGATCGCTCAGAGCCTCAATCAGATTTCCAAGGCGTATGGCGAGAACAATGCCATTCTCGACAACTGCCATGTTCGCATCGCCTTTTCGTCAAACGATGAGCGGACGGCGAAGCGAATCTCCGACGCCCTCGGCACAGCGACCGAACTGCGCGCCCAGCGCAACTATGCCGGCCACCGGCTGGCGCCGTGGCTGTCGCATGTGATGGTCAGCCGGCAGGAGACGGCGCGTCCGTTGCTTACGCCCGGCGAGGTAATGCAATTGCCCTCCGCGGACGAGCTGGTGCTGGTCTCCGGCCTGCCGCCAATGCGGGCGAAGAAGCTCCGCTATTACGAAGATCGGAACTTCACTCAGCGTGTCCTGCCGGCCCCACAGCTTTCCGAAGGCGGCTACGAGGACAAACCGGCACCGCGCCCCGACGACTGGAGCGGCCAGGTGCGCGATACCGACGACCGCCTGATGCCTTCCGACGAGGACGGTACCAGGCGCGGTTCCCTTGGCGAGGAGGGCGGGCTTCAGCAGCAGCGCCACCCGGGCTTGGCGGAGGAAGATACCGCGAAGTCCGTCGAGCCGGGGCAGCCGGATTTTCCGGGGCTCGATGCGGACGAGTCGGATGTCGTCGCCGACAAGCGCGCCCTGGATCGGCTGTCGAAGCCGGCGCGCGTTTATGGCGTCAACGAAGCGCTGGGGCCGGAGAAAGATATCCTCGAAGGATTCTGATCCCGCGCAAGCATCCGCATGTGATCGCATTCCGTCGTACATAAAGGCCGTAAGAGATTCCGGCGCATCCGGCGATCCTTGTCCTGACTTTTTCAAGACCGTCAGGGCAACACTGCATGAAGCCGCGTCACAACATCTACATCGACGAGGAAACGAGCGCCGAGCTGGAAGCGCTGGCGGCCAAGCCTGGCGCCTCCAAATCCGCGATCATCACTGACGCGATCCGCCATTACATCCGTCACCGCGGTGCCCATGCGATCGATGAGGCGTTGAGGATCCGCCTCGACCGGCTGACGCGCGAGAACAACCTCATCCGGCGCGACATCGATGTCCTGACTGAGAGCCTCGCCTTCTTCGTGCGGCTCTATCTCACCTTCAACGCGCACACGCCGATCCCGGACAAGGCGACGCAGGCGGTCGCGCAGGAGCGTTACCAGAAATTCGTCGAGCAGGTCGGCCGCCAGATCGCGGGTGGCAAGCGCTCGCTCGGCCCCAGGGACGGAGAGGAAAACCCATGAGCACGACTGCCGAAGAACGCCGTCGCGCCATGCTGAAGACGGCGATGGGGCCGGCAATTGCCGAGGCGCTGTCCGATGCCGCCGTGATCGAGGTGATGGTCAACCCCGACGGCAGACTCTGGATCGACCGGCTCGGCGACGGGCGGGGCGATGCGGGCCTGCGTATTTACCCCTCCGAAACCGAGCGGATCATCCGCCTGGTGGCCTCCCATGTCCGCACCGAGGTGCATGCGGACAATCCCATCGTCAGCGCCGAACTGCCGTCGGGCGAGCGCTTCGAGGGCGTGCTGCCCCCGGTCGCATTGGCGCCGTGCTTCGCCATCCGCAAGCCCGCCGCGAAGATATTCACCCTGACTGATTACGTCCGCACCCAGATCATGATCCCGATCCAAGCCGAAGCCCTCAGGCAGGCGGTGCGGGAGCGGAAGAACATACTGGTCGCGGGTGGAACCTCCTCGGGCAAGACCACGCTTGCCAATGCGCTGCTTGCTGAGATCGCCAACTGCGACGAGCGGGTGATCCTCATCGAGGATACGCGCGAGCTGCAATGCGCGGCGAAGGATTGTGTGGCGCTGCGCACACGGCCGGGCGTCGTATCTCTGGCCGATCTCGTACGCTCGACCCTGCGCCTGCGCCCCGACCGCATCATTGTCGGCGAGGTGCGGGGCGCCGAAGCGCTCGACATGCTCAAGGCCTGGAACACCGGCCATCCCGGCGGCATCGCGACCGTGCATGCCAATTCCGCCCATGCCGCCCTCTACCGGATTGAGCAACTCGTCCAGGAGAGCGTCACCGTCATCCCGCGTCGCCTGATCGCGGAGGCGATCGATCTCGTGGTGTTCATCGCCGGGCGCGGCTCATCCCGCCGCATCGAGACCATCGCCGAAGTCACCGGCCTCGACGCCAACGGCGATTACGCGGTGACCACGCTTTCCATGCCCCAACTGCAATCGCTCTCATGAAAGGACATCGCATGCGCAAAAAGCTCCGATTTCTGTCGGCTACCGCCCTCACGTTTCTGCTCACGGCCCCGGCCTATGCGGCGGGCTCCGGCATGCCGTGGGAAGAACCGCTCCAGCGCATCCTGGAATCGGTTCAGGGGCCGGTGGCCAAGATCGTCGCGGTGATCATCATCATAATCACCGGCCTGACGCTCGCCTTCGGCGAGACCTCGGGCGGCTTCCGGCGGCTGATCCAGATCGTCTTCGGCCTGTCCATCGCCTTCGCGGCGTCGAGCTTCTTCCTCTCCTTCTTCTCCTTCGGCGGCGGGGCGCTCGTCTGATGGATGCTGCTCGCCACATCGAGGGCTTCGAAATCCCGGTCCATCGCGCGCTGACCGAGCCGATCCTGCTCGGCGGCGCGCCGCGCGCCGTCGCCATCCTCAACGGCACGCTCGCGGCCGCCATCGGCCTCGGTCTCCAGCAGTGGATCGCCGGGCTCGGCCTGTTCGTCGCCGGGCATACGCTCAGCGTTTTTGCGGCTCGGCGCGATCCGGACTTCCTGTCCGTGCTCGCCCGCCAACTGCGTCAACGGGGGTGGTGGCGATGCTGAGCTTGGCCGAATACCGTGGGCGAGCCGACCGGCTCGCCGATCTTCTGCCCTGGGCGGCGCTCCTCGCGCCCGGCATCGTCCTCAACAAGGACGGCAGTTTCCAGCGCAGCTTCCGCTTTCGCGGCCCCGATCTCGAAAGCGCGACGGAGGCCGAACTGGTCGGGCTCGGCGCACGGGCCAACAATGCGCTGAAGCGCCTTGGCTCCGGCTGGGCGCTGTTCTTCGAGGCGGAGCGGCTTGAGGCGCAGGATTATCCGCGGTCCAACTTCCCGGATGCGGCCTCATGGCTCGTCGATGAGGAACGCCGCGCGGCCTTTGAAGGTGAGTCAGATCAGTCATCGCCCCGGTGGAGCGATGACCCGGCGAACGGGCAGGGCCGGCATTTCGAAAGCCGCTTTCACCTCACACTTCTCTACATGCCGCCGCCCGACGCGCAGGCGCGCACCGAGAATGCGCTGCTGGATTCCGACCGGAAGGGGGAAGGGGACGGCGGCGGCCGCAACTGGCGGCAGGAACTGGCCCGGTTCCGGGACGAGACCGAGCGGGTGCTGGATTTGCTCAGCGGCTTCCTGCCGGAGATCCGCGCGCTCGACGATGCCGAGACGCTGACCTTTCTGCACGGGGCGATTTCGACGAAGCGCCATCCCGTCGCCGTGCCCGAAACGCCGATGTATCTTGATGGCGTGCTGGTCGATACGCCCTTGACCGGCGGCCTGGAGCCGATGCTCGGCGACCGGCACTTGCGGACGCTGACGATCCTCGGCTTTCCGAACGCGACCCGCCCCGGCATCCTCGACGCACTGAACCATCAGGACTTTGCCTATCGCTGGGGCACGCGCTTCATCCCGCTCGATAAGATGGCGGCGACGAAGGTGCTCACCCGCCTGCGCCGGCAGTGGTTTGCCAAGCGCAAGTCGATCACCGCCATCCTGCGCGAGGTGCTGACCAACGAGCCTGCTGCACTGGTCGATAGCGACGCCGACAACAAGGCGCTCGATGCAGACGCCGCTTTGCAGGCGCTTGGCAGTGATCATGTCGGTTTCGGTTATCTGACGACGAGCATCACCGTCTGGGACGAGGACCGGGAGGCCGCGGAGGAAAAGGTCCGCGCCGTCGAGCGCATCGTCAACGGCCTCGGCTTCACCTGCATTCGGGAAACGGTGAATGCCGTCGAAGCCTGGCTCGGTTCACTGCCGGGCCATGTCTACGCCAATGTCCGGCAGCCGCTCGTCCACACACTGAACCTCGCCCATCTCATGCCGCTCTCGGCGGTGTGGGCCGGACCGGCGCACAATGCCCATCTCGACGGCCCGCCGCTACTCTATGCGGAAACCAGCGGCTCCACACCGTTCCGCCTCTCCACCCATGTGGGCGATGTCGGCCACATGCTGATCGTGGGTCCGACCGGCGCAGGCAAGTCGGTACTCTTGTCGCTGATCGCACTGCAATTCCGGCGCTATGCCGGCTCTCAGGTCTACATCTTCGACAAGGGCAATTCGGCGCGCGCCGCCGTGCTCGCCATGGGTGGGGAGCATCATGCGCTGGGTGCGGCCCCTGATGACATCACGAATGCGCTCGCCTTCCAGCCGCTCCGCGACATCGACGATCCGGCGACGCGAAGCTGGGCGGCGGAATGGATCGGCGCGCTGCTCGCTCATGAGCATGTCACCGTTACCCCGGAAGTGAAGGAGGCCGTCTGGTCGGCGCTGGGCAACCTCGCCACCGCGCCGGCCGAGGAGCGCACGCTCACCGGCCTGTCCGTCCTCGTCCAGGCGAACGCCCTCAAGGCCGCGCTCCAGCCCTATACGCTCGACGGCCCCTTCGGCCGGCTGCTCGACGCTGCCGGCGATCGGCTGGCGCTGTCCGACGTCCACTGCTTCGAGACCGAGGAACTGATGCACGAGGCCAGCGTCGTCCTGCCGGTGCTGACCTATCTCTTCCACCGTCTCGAGGAGCGGTTCACGGGCAATCCAACCCTGTTGGTTCTCGACGAGGCCTGGGTCTATCTCGACAATCCGCTCTTCGCTGCGCGCATCCGCGAATGGCTGAAGGTCCTGCGCAAGAAGAACGTCTCGGTGATCTTCGCGACGCAGTCGCTGGCGGACGTGGCCGACAGCGCCATCGCACCCGCCATCATCGAGTCCTGCCCGCAGCGCATTTTCCTTCCCAACGACCGCGCCGTCGAGCCGCAGGCACGGGCCGCTTATGAGCGCTTCGGTCTCAACGATCGGCAGATCGAACTGATCGCGCAGGCAACGCCCAAACGGCACTACTACCTGCAATCGCGCCGCGGCAACCGGCTGTTCGAGCTGGGCCTCGGTCCCGTGGCGCTGGCGCTCTGCGGCGCCTCCGATTCCGCCGCGCAGACGCTCATCGACACGATCCTGGCCGAGCACGGCCGGGAGACCTTCGCCGCCAAGTTCCTGAGGGCGCGCGGCCTCGATTGGGCCGCTGACATCATCGGCCGGTTCTCTCCCCAAACACAGGAGCCAACACCATGAAACGCACGTCTCTCGCGGCGCTCGTCGCCGCGTCGCTCGCTATCGGCTTGCCACAGGCGGGCCATGCCGCCTGGCCGGTCTTCGATGCCACCAACTACGGTCAGAATGTCCTGCAGGCGGCGCGGGCGCTGGAGCAGATCAACAACCAGATCCAGCAGCTCCAGAACCAGGCGGTCATGTTGCAGAACATGGCAAAGAACCTTCAGCGGCTGGATTTCTCCTCGCTCGGACAACTCCAGGGGGCGCTGAACCGTATCGACGGGCTGATGATGCAGGTCGACGGCCTCAGCTTCGACCTGACGCAGCTCGAAGGCCAGTGGCGGCAGCAATATCCAAGCTCGTACGACGCCACGGTCAGCACCAGCGATATCGCCACTGCCGCGCGCGAGCGCTGGCAGAGTGCCATGAACGCTTTCCGCCAAACCATGCGGGTGCAATCGCAGATCGTCGAGAACGTGCGCGCCGACGAAGGGCTACTCACCGATCTCGTCAATCGGAGCCAGGGCGCCGTCGGGGCGCTGCAGGCGCAGCAGGCCGCCAACCAGCTCATTGCCCTCTCAGCCAAGCAGCAGATGCAGATCCAGACGCTGATGGCCGCCCATTACCGGGCCGAGGCCGAAGACGCCGCGCGCAAGGCGCAGGCGGAGGAAGCGGCGCGCGAGACCACGCGCAGGTTCCTCGGGTCCGGCTCCGCCTATTCCGGGAACTGACGGACGGGGAGGCGGCGCGCGATGAACGATCTCGGCATTATCGACCGGTTCATGGAGACCTTCAGCCGCTACATCGACAGCGGCTTCGGACTCCTGTCGGGTGACGTCGCCTTCCTCACCACCATCCTGATCGGCATCGACATCACGCTGGCAGGCCTGTTCTGGGCTCTGGGCGGCGAGGACAACATCATCGGGCGCCTGATCCGGAAGGTGCTCTATGTCGGCGTCTTCGCGCTGATCCTCAACAACTTCCAGAACCTTGCCGAGATCATCTACAGGTCCTTCTCCGGTCTCGGCATCCAGGCCGCGCCCGGCACGCTCGCCGCCGACGATCTGCTCAAACCTGGCAAGATCGCCGCCACCGGTTATGAGGCGGCGTATCCGCTAATCGATCAGGTCGGCAATCTCGTCGGCTTTCCGGAAATCTTCGGCAACGCACTCACCGTCTTCGTCCTGCTGCTGGCCTGGTTCCTGGTCCTCATCGCCTTCTTCATTCTGGCGATCCAGCTCTTCATCACGGTGCTCGAGTTCAAACTGACGACGCTCGCCGGTTTCGTCCTGGTGCCCTTCGCGCTCTGGAACAAGACGTCGTTCCTCGCCGAACGGGTTCTCGGCAACGTGATTTCCTCCGGCATCAAGGTGATGGTGCTCGCCGTCATCGTCGGCATCGGCTCGACGCTGTTCGCTTCCTTCACCAACGGCCTTCAGGGTCAGGAACCAGACCTTGCCGCCGCCATGTCGCAGGTGCTGGGCGCCCTGGCGCTGCTCGGTCTCGGCATCTTCGGCCCCGGCATCGCTTCGGGTCTTGTATCCGGAGCACCGCAGCTCGGCGCCGGCGCCGCCCTCGGCGCAACTGGTGCTGCGGTGGGCGCGACCATGCTCGCCGGTGGCGCGGCGCTTGCCGGGGCGCGCATGGCCGCTGGCGGCGGTCTTTCCGCCATCCGCGCGGGCACGGCGATGGGGTCTGCCGCTTCTTCCGCCTACCAACTGGGACAGGCGACCTCCGGGACGTCGGGCATGGCAGGCGCCGCGGCCGGTGTTGGTGGCATGGCGCGCGCTGCCGGCGGAGCCGCCACAAACGCCGCGCGCCAAGTCGCGGGTCGCGCCTCTTCCTCTCTGAAAGAAAGCGCCGATGCCGGACGCCGTGGCGCCTGGACGGCCACCGGCGGCACACCGACCGCCTCCATGTCGGAGGCAAGCGCCGCATCGGCGGGCATCCCCTCCAGTTCCCCGCCGGATTGGGCGAACCGCCTGCGCTCCGAACAGGCGGCGCGTGCGCATCGGCAGACCGCCACCCAAGCCATCAAGGACGGTGACCGGCCCGGCAACGGCGCCAATCCCTCCCTCAATGACAAGGACGACTGACCCATGTTCTTCCGACGACCGATTCAACGATACGGCACGACGCCGGAGCCCGTCACTCCCTATCAGAGGGCCGCCCAGCTCTGGGACGAGCGCATCGGCGCGTCCCGTATCCAGGCAAGAAACTGGCGGGTCATGGCCTTCGGCTGCCTGGCGCTTTCCGTCGGTCTTTCCGGCGGCTTGCTCTGGCAGTCGCTGCAAAGCCGCGTCGCGCCCTATGTGGTCGAGGTCGACAAGTTCGGCGAGGCGCGCGCCGTCGCGCCGGCAATCCAGAACTACCAGCCGGCCGACGCCCAGATCGCCTGGCACCTCGCCCGCTTCATCACCAACGTCCGTTCGGTGTCCACCGATCCGGTGCTGGTGCGCCAGAACTGGCTGTCCGCCTACGATTTCGCCACCGACCGCGCCGCGCTGTTCCTGAACGACCACGCTAAGAAGAACGATCCCTTCAGCGCGATCGGCACCCGCAGCGTCTCGGTCCAGGTGACGAGCGTTGTGCGGGCCTCTGACGCCTCCTTCCAGGTCAAGTGGACCGAGCAGGTCTTCGAGCGCGGTAGCCTGGCCCGCACCGAGCGCTGGACCGCGATCCTGACGGTCGTGATCCAGACCCCGCGCACCGCCGAGCAGCTCCGCAAGAACCCCCTCGGCGTCTTCGTCAACGCCATCGACTGGTCGCGCGAACTCGACGCCACTGCGCCGCAATTGCCCAAGGAGCCCTCTCAATGAAGAAGAACATGTTCGTCATCACCGTGTCGGCGCTGGCCTTGTCCGCCTGCGCCACAAAGCCTTTGCCGCCAACGATCAGCTACGACTCCGACGACTTCAAGCCGGCCGTCATCGACAGGGAACCGGCCAGGCCGGTGAAGATCGTCGAGGTGCCGAAGGTCCTGCCATTGCCGGGCCAGCTTCTGCCGGAGCCCGGCGAGGTGACCGAGGACAAGCGCCCGCCGACCGAGCGGGTCGAGGACGCCAACAAGGCGGCGACCCAGGAGCCGACCAAGCACGGCTATGTCAACGCCATCCAGGTCTATCCCTATACGGAAGGGGCGCTCTACCGTCTCTATGCGGCGCCCGAGCGCGTCAGCGACATTGCCTTGCAGCCCGGCGAAAAGCTCACCTCCGTCTCCGCCGGCGACACCGTGCGTTGGGTGATCGGCGACACGGTGAGCGGCACGGACGATAGCGAGCGCATCCATGTGCTGGTCAAGCCCTTCGCGCCGGACCTCAAAACCAATCTCGTCATCACCACCGACCGGCGCGCCTATCACCTCCAGCTTGAAAGCACCGAGAGGACCGCCATGGCGGCGATCTCCTGGACTTATCCGTCCGACCAGATTCTCGCCCTGCGCCGACAGAACACAGCGGCCGAGGCGGCGTTGCCGGTCGCCTCGAACGTGGCGCTCGAGAACATCCGCTTCCGTTACGTCATCACCGGCGACAGTCCGCCCTGGAAACCGCTGCGCGCCTTCGACGACGGCCACAAGGTCTATATTGAGTTCCCCCGCCGCATTGACCAGGGCGAGGCGCCGCCGCTCTTCGTGGTGGGCGCCGACGGCGGCAACCAGCTCGTCAACTACCGCATGCGCGGCAACTACTACATCGTCGACCGCCTCTTCGCTGCCGCCGAACTGCGCCTCGGCGCCAAGCCGCAGCAGGTGGTTCGGATTTCCCGGACCGACGAGACGCCACGGCGCACCGCGTTGTTTTCGCGCACGGACCGGTAGGGGGAGAGGCCATGACGGATCCCGCCGCACCCACGCCAAAACCTGCCGGTTCGTCCAAGCGCGATCCCGGCAAGCTGGACCTGCGCGCCGCGCCCCGCCGCGTCGTACGCTTCAGGCGCGGCCTTGTCATCGGCGTGGCCGCGCTCGGCTCCGGCGCCATCCTCGGCGTGACCATGATGGCGCTGCAAGGCCCGGCCCTGCGAATCCAGGACCAGGCCGAGGAGCTCTACAACACCGAACGCAAACCGACCCCGGACGGCCTTGCCGCGTTGCCCGGCGATTACAGCCAGGTCAAGCCGGAGACACCGCAGCTCGGGCCGCCGCTGCCCGGCGATCTCGGCCGGCCGATCCTCGAACGCCAGCGGCAGCTCGGCATCGCGCCGGGAGGATCGGAATTGTCCGCCGAGGAGCAGCGCCTCGCCCAGCAGGCCATCCAGGCGAAGGAGGCCGGCGTCTTCTTCCGGATCGAGAACCGGCCGCGGCAGGACACGCCGGCAGTGACGGGCCAGTCCCAGCAAATGGCAGCGACGGAGATAGTTTTGCCCGACGCTGACCGCCTGGCACTCGATCCCGAACGCGACCAGAACAACCAGCAGCGCAAGCTCGACTTCCTGAATCAGCGCGATACTGGCGGCATCTACAATCCGCATGCGCTGCAGACCCCGGTCTCGCCCCATCAGGTGATGGCCGGCAGTGTGATCGCCGCGAGCCTGATCACCGGCATCAATTCCGACCTGCCGGGCCTCGTCGCCGCCCAGGTCACCGAGAACGTCTACGACACGGTGACCGGCCGCACGCTGCTGATCCCGCAGGGCTCGCGCCTAATCGGCACCTATGACAGCGTGATTGCCTTCGGCCAGTCCCGTGCGCTGCTTGTCTGGCAGCGCATCATCCTGCCCGACGGCTCCTCCATCGAGATCGACAATCTGCCCGCCACCGACACCGCCGGCTATGCCGGCCTCGAGGACGAGGTCGACTACCACAACTGGCGGCTCATCAAGGGCATCGCGCTTGCCACCCTGCTCGGCGTCGGCACGGAGCTGAGCCTCGGCAGCGACGAGAGCGACCTGGTCCGGGCGATCCGCGAATCCACCCAGCAGAACGTCAACCGGGCCGGCCAGCGCATCACCGAGAAGAACCTGAACATCCAGCCGACCATCACCGTCCGTCCCGGCTGGCCGCTCAGGATCATCGTCCACAGGGATCTCGTATTGCGCCGCTACCAGGGCTGAAACCTGTCCACCGAAGCTTTAGCAAAGGAGGATCGATCATGGCCAATCTGAAACTCGGAAAACTGCCCGACCGCACGCCGGCGAAGATCACCATCACCGTCGGCGCCGACCTGAACCAGGCGCTACGGGATTATGCGATCCTCTACCGCGCCACCTATGGCGAGGCCGAGTCCGTCGCCGAGCTCATTCCCTTCATGCTGGAGGCCTTCCTCGACAGCGACCGCGCCTTCGCCAAGGCGCGCAAGGAGGGGTTGCCCGAGACGAACATCGACAAACCGGCGCGGCGCGCCCGCTCACCCCGCGCGGGCGATAGCGAAGCGGCGTCGCCCGCTGTCTCATCCGCATCGCAATTCCAGGAGTAACCTATGCAAATCGGCACCTTCACTTTGTCCAATGACGGGGGCTGGACCGGTTCCATCCGCACGCTCACCATCGACGCCAAAGTCCGGCTCGTCCCCAATGACGACCGTACCCATGACAACGCCCCGGCATTCCGAGTCCTTGTCGGCAACGCCCGCATCGGTGACGCCTGGGATGCCCGGACAACGGGTGATCACCCGAAATACTATCTCCGCCTCCGTCTCGACGACCCGAGCCTTCCCGAACCCTTCACCGCCGCCCTGTTCCCCTCCGAGGAGGGGGACTGGGCGCAGCTCGTCTGGAACAGGCGGCGGGAGGGATGAACTGCTCCGATTTGCTCTATTCCGAAATCGTTCGCAAAAGACTTCAGACGGCGATGGCTTTTGCCCATGAATTCGGAAGTCGCGCCCTTCGCGGTCGTGTGGATGTCGCGGAAGGCAAGGCGAGCCTTCCTGCAGGGGAGATTGTTACGAATCCTCGGACCATAAGCGTATGTGCCGAGGATTCGTATCATCGTCCTGCCGGGCTCTCGAAAAGGGGTGCGTCCGTGGTCGTTCCTGCCGGTGCGCCCGTCCCGGACGGCAATGGCATAGAGAATTTTGAAGTCTCCATTTTTTGATGGTTATGGACCATCAAAAGGGGATATATAGGAAATGAAAGTTGCGCATATTTTCAAAATGTGCGAATTTGATGGTTATGAGCCATCAAAGAACACCAAGGCTGAAGCCCTTTCTGGAGCGCGTTCCTCCCGGCTTCCTGGTCGACGCCGCATGGCTGAAGCGCTTCGGCATCGATCCCAAGTCCATCCACGATTACGCCGAGCGGGGCTGGCTGGAGCGGGTGGTACGCGGGGTCTACCGCCGGCCGCTGCCTCATACCGATCAGGCAGGGCGCCCGCTTGTCCGACCGGAGACCGACTGGCAGCTCCCGCTGCTGTCGATCCAATGGATCATGGAACATGACGTCCATCTGGGTGGCTTGAGCGCGCTCGGCTTCCATGGGCTCGCTCACTATCTGCCGCTTGGCGGCGGGGAGCGTGTCTATCTCTATGGCGAAGTTCCCTCCTGGCTGGCCCGCCTTCCGGGCAAGGCACAGTTCGTCGTTCGCTCGCGCGTCCTGTTCGGTGACGACCTTGCCGGCGTCGAGAATGCCGAGCACCAATTCGAGAGCGCGCCGGGGGTGGGGGCGGGACATGGCCCGACCGTGAGCCCCTGGCGCTGGCCGCTCAAGGTTTCGTCCCCCGAGCGCGCCATCCTCGAAGCGCTCGACGAGCTGCCAGCCCACGCGACCTTCGACAATCTGGACATGATCTTTCAGGGGCTGACGAACCTGCGTCCCAAGCGCCTGATGACCCTGCTGCGCGCTTGCCGAAGCATCAAGGTTAAGCGCCTGTTCTTCGTGTTCGCCGACCGGCATGCCCATGCCTGGGTGAAGCATCTTGACAAGAGCGCCATCGATTTCGGATCCGGCCCGCGCGCGCTGGTGAAGGGCGGAAAACTGCACCCGGTCTACCGGATCTATGTGCCCGAGACGCTTCTGCCTGCGGATGGGGACGAGGACGCGAGCCATGCGTGAACGCTATGTCGAGCAGGTCCGCTTGCTGATGCGCCTCCTGCCGGCCATTGCGGCTGAGGAGGTCTTTGCGCTCAAAGGCGGTTCGGCCATCAATCTCTTCTACCGGGACATGCCGCGTCTGTCGGTCGATATCGATCTGACCTATGTGCCGATCGAGGATCGCGCCGTCTCTCTTCAGCAAATCGATGCCACGCTCGACCGGATCATGGACTCATTCGGCCGCAGCAACAGGGATGTGCGGCTCCAGCGCATCGCTGGCGGCGGGAACCTGGAAACCCGCATCATGGCCTCTCGCGGTGCGGCGAGTGTGAAGATCGAGACCTCGCCTGTCATGCGCGGAACGGTGCTGTCGCCGGTGCCGATGAGGGTTTCGGACGCGGTGGAGGAGGCCTTTGGCTTCGCCGAGATGCCGGTGCTCGCCTTCGAGGACCTCTTTGCCGGCAAGCTGCATGCCGCCCTCGACCGCCAGCACCCGCGCGATCTCTACGATGTCCACCTGCTCTATGAGAATGAGGGGCTGACGGACGATTTGTTCCGGGTCTTTCTGGTCTATGTCTGCGCGTCCGGCCGTCCGCCGCACGAACTGCTGGCGCCACCGGCTATCCCGATAGAAGAACTGTACACTGAGGAATTCGTTGGGATGACGCGGGAAGAGATCGCGCTGTCCGATCTCGAAACGGCGCGAACGCGCCTGATCACGGATGTCCGAAGGCGTCTGACCGACAACGCAGCGGCATTCCTGATGTCGCTTCACAACGCCGAACCGGATTTCGCTCTCATCGACCTGCCCCAGGGCGAACGGCTCCCCGCCATCCAGTGGAAGCTTCTCAACTTGCGCAGGCTCAAGGCAGAAAATCCAGCCAAGCATGCCGAGCAGGGAGAAATGTTGAAGGCGCTGTTTGCCTAAAGGAGGCGTGGGAGAAGACCAGGGTATATAACGGCCATAAGAACTCGGCTGCTTTTGCGCGATCCTTATCCAGTATGCATCAATACTGGAAAGGTTCGACCCATGAAGGAAAAGGAGGACCAGGCGGCCGCGGTCATCCCGCCTCCGGCGAACGATAATGGGCCAGAGCAACTGGCGAGGGAAGAAGCGGAGCGGCACTTGGACACCATCGCGCGGGCCATTGGCCGCCACATCGCCTGCGAACACATCAGGGCCTGGGAGCGGGAGCGGCGGAAGCGGGCGGCCAACGACAACTGACCAAAGGAAGAGGGGCGGGAACCGGACGGGTGAAATCCGCCCTTGAGAGAAAGGAAAGTCTTATGACCCGCGTTTCGCTATACGCCCGCTATTCCTCGGACAATCAGAGCGTTTCCTCCATCGAGGACCAGTTCCGCATTTGCCGGGATCAGGCGGCGCGGGAGAAGTGGAAAGTGGTGGGGGTCTACAAGGACGCCGCCATTTCGGGCGCAAGCGTCACCTTGCGGCCGGGTATTCAGGCGCTCTTGCAGGACGCGCAGGCGGGCAAATTCGAGATCGTGCTGGCGGAAGCGCTGGACCGCATCAGCCGCGACCAGGCCGATGTCGCCATCCTCTACAAGCATTTCAAATTCGCGGGCGTGACGCTCGTGACGCTTGCCGAGGGCGAGATCTCGGAGCTGCATGTCGGTCTCAAGGGAACCATGAACGCCCTGTTCCTGAAAGACCTCGCCGCCAAGACCCACCGCGGTCTGCGCGGCCGCGTCGAGAAGGGAAAGGCGGGCGGCGGCCTCTGCTACGGCTATGACGTCGTGAAGCGGCTCAACGGCGATGGCGAGCAGGTGCGCGGCGAACGGAAGATCAACGAGGCCGAGGCCGAGATCGTCCGCCGCATCTTTCGCGAATTCGCCGCCGGCAAGAGCCCCAAGGCCATCGCCGCCGATCTCAACCGCGACGGTATTCCCGGTCCCAATGGCAAGGCTTGGGGAGACACCACCATTCGCGGCCATGTCTGCCGGGGCACCGGCATCGTCAACAACGAGCTCTATGCCGGTGTGCTGGTCTGGAACCGGCTCCGCTACATCAAGAACCCGGCGACGGGAAAGCGCGTCTCGCGCGTCAACCCGGAGGCCGAATGGATCAGGACCGAGGTGCAGGAACTGCGCATCGTCGACGAAGACCTGTGGCAGGCGGCGCGGCGGCGGCAGGAGGAGATTTCCAGGCAGTTCGAGAATGTCACCAAAGGCGTGCGCGCTTATCGTGCCAAGCACGTCAACGAGCTGCGCCGCCCCGCCTTTCTGTTCTCCGGCCTACTCAAATGCGGCTGCTGCGGCGGCAATTACGGCATCATCACCCGTGACCGCTATGGCTGTCTCAATCGTTATCGGCGGGGTACCTGCGACAACGGCCATACCATCCGTCGCGATGACATCGAGCAGCGTATTCTGTCCGGCCTTACCGAACGGCTGGTTTCGGCCGAGCGGGTCGCCAAGGCCGTGCGCGCCTATGCCGAAGCGCTGAACAGTCAGAACCGTGAACGCCGGGCGCAGGTGGAGCTTGACCGTAAGGCGCTGGAGAAGATCGAACGCGGTATCGCCGGCATCATGGCAGCGATTGAGGACGGCATGTATCAGCCGGCCATGAAGGATCGGATGGAGGAACTGGAACGCCAGAAGGCGGATGTCCTGGCGCGCATGGAACAGGCGCCCGAGGATGTCCCGGACATCCACCCCAACATCGCCGAAATCTACAAGGCCAAGGTGACGCAGTTGAGCGAGGCTCTGGCCGATCCCGAACTGCGCGATCAGGCCGCCGAGGCGTTCCGTGCGCTGGTCGACGAAGTGGTGCTTGAGCCCGGCGACAAGCGCGGCGAGGTCAACGCCACCTTACGCGGCGAGGCGATGAACATCCTCGACATCGTTTCCGGGCGCAAAAGCCGCAACAGACCCCAAGTTATAACAAAAGACGTTGCGGGCCCCCGCAACCAACAAAACAGCCTCCCACCCGGGAGGCTTTTTTGTTGCTCGCCGGGGTCGGTGAATTAACCAGCCGGTGCGGCCGGAGGCAACGCGCCTGAGCAAGGCGAACAAGCGGTAAATCACGCCCCCGCAACCAAATAAAAGACCTCCAATGCAACAGCTTGGCGGCGTTCGCGTGTCCGGGGCTCGGGGCAAGACGGCCAACGGGCAAGAAAGAGGTAAGCACACAGGCTTACCGGGCGGGCCTGCGGTGAATGCATCAGCGTCGTGACCGCTCCTGAAATTTATCCCCTACCATGGCAATCTAAGCCCCGCTTGCGACAGCCAGGCGCGCAGAGGTGGGGCTATTTCCTTCGATGTCGCGGGAGTCATGCTGGGATCAGGGCGCGCCTGCCGGCGATGTTTATGGGTTTGTTGCGCTGAGTTTATCCTGGGTTCGGGTGTCGAAATCGCTGGCGTCGTGCCGCTCGTGCAACTGGCTCGACGGATCACCGGAAGTTCGGTTCACCTTGCGGCCGCGCGCGACGGCGGGTCGCGCGAAGACCTGGTCGGCCCAGCGGTTGACATGCGTGTACTCCTGGACCGCGAGGAATTCCGCCGCGTCGTACAGCCAGCCCTTCACGAGGCCGCCATACCAGGGCCAGATCGCCATGTCGGCGATGGAATAGTGATCGCCCGCGATGAATTCATTGTCGGCAAGCCGCCGGTCGAGCACGTCGAGCTGGCGCTTCGTCTCCATGGCGTAGCGGTTGATCGGGTATTCAAGCTTGGCCGGTGCATAGGCATAAAAATGGCCGAAGCCGCCACCCAGGAAGGGCGCTGAGCCCATCTGCCAGAACAGCCAGGAGAGCGTCTCGGCCCGCGCCGCCGGCTCCGTCGGCAGGAACGCACCGAATTTTTCGGCGAGATACATCAGGATCGCGCCGGATTCGAACACCCGGATCGGGGTTGCGCCGCTGCGGTCCAGCAGGGCCGGAATCTTGGAGTTCGGGTTGATCTCGACGAAGCCCGAGCCGAACTGCTCGCCATCGCCAATCCGGATCAGCCAAGCGTCATACTCCGCCTCCTTGTGGCCGGCTGCCAGCAATTCCTCGAACATGATCGTGACCTTCTGTCCGTTCGGCGTGCCGAGCGAATAAAGCTGGAAAGGATGCTTGCCGACGGGAAGCGCATGTTCTTTCGTCGCACCGGCGATGGGGCGGTTGATGCTGGCGAAGGCGCCGCCGCTCGCCTGGTCCCAGGTCCAGACTTTGGGTGGAAGATAGTGAGTATGGTCGGTCATCAGTGGGCTCCGGAGTATCGTTTGGCTACGTGCCTGTCTTCTCGGTGAGGTGGATCAGGATAGCAGTTATGCCAACGCCTCTCGCCGCAGATATTCCAACCCGATTGCCTTGAGGTCCATAGCTTCTATCCCTGGCATCTAAGAATGCTTTCTCAGTGCTGGAGATTTTTCAGCCGCGCGCTGGGGGATAGACGCACAATCTGAGGCAGGGCGCCGGCAGTCACTTGCGCCTCGTAATGCTGCCGATGATTCGCTGCTGGCAGACAACGGAGCAGGGCGGCCCTCAGCTGTCCTGCTCCGCAGTCTATATATTCACTACCATTTCGGCGGTGGGATGACCCTGCCGTGCGTAAGGCCTGGTGGGATGATCCTGCTCAGTTCGCCTTTGCCAGAGAAAAGCTGCGTGCGGCCCCGTCGATCACGTCGGCAACCTCCTGCGGCCGTGTCATGAAAACTGCGTGGCTCGCCGGCACTTCGGTCACCGCCGCGCCGATGCGTTTTGCCATCGCCTGCAGCATCTTCTGATCGAACGCCTTGTCCTGCGTGGCGATAACGGCCCAGCTCGGCTTCGTCCTCCAGGCGGCGTTCTCCAGCCTGGTTTCGAAGGCCGACAGGGCGATGGGAACCTGGGAATCACGCAGGAACGCGGCGTCCGCATCGCTGGCATCGGCGGCAAAGCCGGCCTTGAACTGCTCCGGCTTCACGAAGCCGAAGCCGTCGCTATGGGCGTCGATGACGAATTCCGGCGGCGTGGTGAAGCCTGCATATTGCTGGGCCGTCGTCTCGCCGGCATCGGGCGACAGCGCCGAGACATAGACCAGCCCGGCGACATTCGCGTGGACACCCGCTTCCGTAATGACGGTTCCGCCCCAGCTGTGACCAACCAGGATCGCCGGGCCGGTCTGACGGTCCAGCGCCCGTCTCGTCGCCGCAACATCGTCGGCAAGCGATGTGAGCGGATTCTGCACGATGGTGACGCTGTAACCGCGCGACGCCAGCTCTTCATAAACGCCGCGCCATCCCGACCCGTCGGCGAATGCGCCATGCACCAGCACGACGCTTCGAACCGTCTGGAGGTCGGGAATGGGCTGCAAAGGCTCCGCTTGTGCATAGCCTATGAAACCGGCGGCGGTCGCCGCGGCGGCAGTGGTACGAATGGTTTTGATCATGTTGCCAGTCCTTTCTTGCGGGGGCCAACACTTGGGGCGGCGCCAAATATAGAAAACCCGATACGAATGGTGCTCTCTAGTTTTGCTTTCTGATTTGTTTTAGAAGTGATTTTCTGAATAGAAATGAGAGTTTTTCTTCATCAAGTAGAGAAAAATGAAAGAATCTTCCATCAGCAATCTGGACCGCATCGACATGAAGATCCTGCGTGCGCTCCATGCAGATGGCCGGCTGACGAATGCCGAGCTTGCAACGCGCGTGGGTGTCAGTGCCGCCACCTGTTACCGGCGGACGCGGCGACTGTTCGATGAAGGTCACATCACCGGGGTCAGGGCGGAGGTCGCACCCGCCTCGGTCGGGCTGGGCGCTCTCGTGATGATCGGAGTCATGCTCGACCGCTCCACGCCGGACAGCCGCTACGCCTTCGAAGCGGCCGTGCTGAAGGTGAAGGATATCCTCGACTGCATTCTGGTGGCGGGTGAGTTTGATTATTTCCTCAAAATCCGCGCCCGCGACATAGCCGATTTCAACAAACTGCAGGGTGAGACCTTGATCGGCCTCCCTGGCGTCCGGAATACCCGGACCTTCTTCGTCATGAGGGAGGTCAAGGAAAACGCGCGATTGCCATTCTGACCCGCCGATCCGGGGCCGCTATCGTCAAGGATGAAGGCAATACTTACACCGGAAGGGAGGCAGTCCGGCGGTGGAAGGCTGCGGCCACGACGCAGTACACCGCTACTTCTTTGCCGCACCTATGTCGCGGCGACTTCCGTTCTCACGCCGGCCTTGTGCAGCTTTTCCAGCATTGGTGCCTCGACCGTACGGTCGGTGACCAGCAGCCCGATCTCCGCCGGTTCGCAGATGCGGGCCAGGGCAGGCCGGGCGAACTTGCTGTGATCGCCGACCAGGATGCACTGCCCCGCCCGTTCCAGTGCGGCGCGTTTCACGGCGATCTTGGCGAGGTCGAAATCCATCGGTGCGCCGTCATCATCGATGCCGGAAAAACCCAGTACGGCATGATCGAAGCGGAACTGGCGGATCGTCTCTACCGTGGCAGCGCCGATCAGTGAGCCGTCGGCGCCGCGCAGCGTGCCGCCGGCGACCACCACCTCGATCTCCGGCCATTCGGCCAGGATCATGGCGCTGGCCAGGCTGGTGGTCACCACGCGCAGGCCGGACAGGCCGGCAATGACCTGTGTTACCGCCTCCACCGTCGTGCCGACATCAAGGAACAGGCTGTCGCCGTGGTTGATATGCGCCGCCGCGTGCCGGCCGATGGCCGCCTTGGCCTCCTGGTTGCGGGCACGCTTCTCGGTGTAGCCGAGCCGCACCGTATTTTCCCGCGCGCCCGCCCCGCCGCGGAAACGCTGCAGCAGCTTCTGCTCATCCAGCGTGATGATGTCGCGCCGGATGGTCTGGGCGGAAACGCCGAAATGCGCGGCCAGGCTCTCGATGGTGGCGTAGCCGCTCTGGCCGACGATCTCCAGGATCGCCTTCTGCCGCGCGGCGGTGCCGCCGGCACTATCGGCATCGCCGCCCAGGGCACCCCATGGCGGTGGCAAGGTCAGGTTCTGGCCCGATAGTGGCATGATTCCCCTTGGATGCTTCCATGGTGTAAGGAAGATATTGGAATATTCCTTACATAATTTTACATTCTTTCGCAACCAAGCGAACCAGCCACCGGAGACTGACGTGCCGATTTCTCTCTTCTACAGCGACTCCGCGAAAGCCCTGTACGGCGATGCCGGGTGTTTCGACCCCTGGAAACTGTGCTGGACACCGCAGGCGTCCGGTATGCCGGCGGACGCGGTTGCCGTCGCCCCCCGTGATGCCGTCGCCCTGCTGGCGCGCGCCGGGCTGATGCGCCGCGTCCCGGCCGCTGTGATTGGTCCGCGTGATGCGAAGCCGGAAGAGCAGGCGACCGCCGAAGCGCTTGGCAAGGGCATCGGCGCGCTGGGCCTGCAGCTGCTCTGCGGTGGCAAGGGCGGCGTGATGGAGGCCGTGTGCAAGGGCTGTCTGGAGGCCGGCGGCCTGCCCATCGGCCTGGTGCCGGACGAGGAATGGAGCGCCGCCAACCCCTATGTCGCCATTCCGCTGGCGACCGGCATCGGCCCGGCGCGCAACGCCATCATCGCCCGCGCCGCCGAGGTGCTGATCGCCGTCGGCGGCGGCTATGGCACCCTGTCCGAGATGGCCTATGGCCTGCATTTCGACCGTCTGGTGCTGACCCTGGGCGACGCCCCCGCAGTCCCCGGCGCGATTGCCTGCGCCAGTGTGGAAGAGGCGCTGGACCGCGCCTGCCATCGGCTTCTGCGGCTCGACCGATGATGCGCCGGCGATACTGACGCCTCAAACTGACCCAAAGCCGCAAGCGCAGTGTCATAAAACGGTCAGCAATACCTGCTATGTAAGTTTTCGGTCGTATATTGACCGATAACGGGCACCCACCCCGTGGCCCCAGGGCCAGCGGGGTTTCGGGGCCAGAGGGGCATGGCAGATGCGGATTGTCACCGCGCTTTACCTGATTTATCTCGCGGCGCCGATCGTCATGCTGGCGGTCGGCTCCTTCGGCGAGAGCTGGACCAACACGCTGTTCCCGACCGGCCTGACGACCCGCTGGTATGAGGAAGTCTATAACGACCCCAGTTTCCGCCGCGCCTTCCTGACCAGCCTGCAGGTGGTGCTGGCGACCTGCGTCATCGACGCGCTGATCGGCGTGCCGCTGGCCTATGCCCTGCACGCCGCCCGGCAGCGCGGCATCGGGCTTGCCGTGCGGATGGTCTCGCTGATGCCCATCGTGGTTCCGGAGCTGGTGCTGGCTTTCGGTTTCATCCTGGTGTTCTCCAGTAACACGCTGCCCTGGCTTGGCAGTATCTGGCTGCTGATCGCCGGCCATGTCGTGCTGACCATGCCCTATCTGCTGAATACGCTGGTCGCCGATATGGCGCATATGGATATCGACGGGCACGAGCGCGCGGCGATGAGCCTCGGCGCCTCCTTCCCGCAGCGTTTCTTCGACATCGTGCTGCCGTCCCTGCGGCACAGCCTGCTGTCCGGCCTGATCGTGGTGGCGGCGCTGTCGGTTGGCGAGTTCCAGCTGTCCAACCTGGTCGCGGGCTTCCTGGACCGCACCTATCCCATCGTGCTGCTGCAGGCGTTTTACGGCGCGACCGGCTTTGCCTGCGCGGCCACCGTGGTGCTGTTGCTGCTCGCAGCACTCGCCTCGGCGGCCAGCGGCGCCAGCGCCCGTCTCGGCCGTGCGGGTTAGGAGGCGGATATGGCCCTCACACTCGACCAGGTGAGCTACCGGTATGCCGGCGGAGCCGGTGTCTCCGACATTGATCTTCATGTCGGGGATGGCGAGCTGCTGGCGGTCATCGGCCCGTCCGGATCGGGCAAGAGCACGCTGCTGAAGCTGATCGCCGGTTTTCTCTTGCCGGGGAGCGGGCGGATATCCGTCGGCGGCGCTGATATGGCGGCGGTCCCGGCCAACCGGCGCAATCTTGGCGTCGTGTTCCAGAATTACGCGCTGTTCCCGCATATGAGCGTGGCGGAGAATGTCGCCTATCCGTTGAAAATCAGGGGTGTGGGCCGTACGGAGCGGCTGCGCCGGGCGGTGGCCGGGCTGGCCGCGGTCGGCCTTGCCGGCTTCGAGGACCGGGCCGTCGCCTCGCTGTCCGGCGGCCAGCAGCAGCGTGTGGCGCTGGCCCGTGCGCTGGTGTTCCAGCCGAGCGGCCTGCTGCTGGACGAGCCGCTATCGGCGCTGGACGCGGCGCTGCGTGCGGAGATGCGCGACGAGATTCGCCGCGTGCAGCAATTGGCCGGTGTCGCCACGCTGCATGTGACCCACGACCAAGAGGAGGCGTTGTCCATCGCCGACCGCGTGGCGGTGATGATGGAGGGAAGGCTGCTGCAGGTCGCCAGCCCGCGCACGCTCTATGACCAGCCCGCCGACGCCCGGGTCGCCGCCTTTGTCGGCCTCGCCAATCTGTGGCCGGGCAGGGTGCGCGACGCCCGCACGGTTGAGACAGCTCTGGGGGTGCTGGCCTGCGATGCCGCCGGCCATGCGCCGGGCGCTGCCGTCACTGTGCTGGTGCGGCCGGAGAGGGTGCGCCCGTTGCCGGATGGTGAGACCGGCAGCGATCTGCCCAACCTGTTTTCCGGCCAGATCGGCCGCGACCGGTTCCTGGGATCTATCCGCCGCTACGATTACGCGACGCCTGCCGGCGCGATCCTCGGCGAAACCGCGTTTCGGGGCGCCTTCTCCCGCGTCTCGATCCCGCCGGAGGCCATCCGGCTCCTGCCTCCCGACATACCAACCGCAAGAGGTTCGACATGACGAAGACCTGGTTCCGGGGCGCGGCGCTTGCCGTCAGCCTCGCTGCCCTGCCGTTCGCCGCCAGCGCGTTCGACGGGCCTGAACTCTATCAGGGTGAGAAGGCGCTCTACGAGGCCGCGCAGAAGGAAGGGCTGGTCGTGTCCTTCGACACCGGCCCGACCTGGGCCAACTGGGCTGCGCAGTTCAAGGCCTTCACGAAGCGCTATCCCGGCGTCGAGATGGTCTATAACGATCTCGGCTCGGCGGCCACCGTTGTGGCACTGGACAAGGCGCGCAACCGGCCGCAGGCCGACACCGCCTATTACTTCGCCGGCTCCGCCCTGGATGCCGCGGAGAAGGGCGTCGTCGCCGATTTCAAGCCGGTGAATTTCGACAAGCTGCCGGAACCCTTCCGTCACCCGTCGGGCCAGTGGTTCACCATCCACACGCTGAACATCGCCTTCCTGGTGAACACCAAGCTGGTGAAGAATGTGCCGCAATCCTGGGCCGACCTGACGAAGCCGGAATACAAGAATTCGGTCGTCTATCTCGACCCGCGCTCGACCGGCCAGGGCCAGGTGGTGGTGTTCGGTGCCGCCTTCGCCAATGGCGGCAGCATGGATAATGTGACCCCCGGCATTGAGTATCTGGCAAAGCTGCACAAGGCCGGCAGCGTGCTGCGTACCGTCGGCACCACGCCCTATGCGCAGTTCCTGAAGGGCGAGATCCCGATCTGGATCGGTTACGAAAATGACGGGCTGAAGGCCAAGTACAAGGACGGCATGGGCGACGATGTCGCGGTCATCATGCCGAAGGAGGCTTCGGCCGCTGCGCCCTACGCCATCAGCCTGGTGAAGGGCGGCCCGAACCCGAACGCCGGCAAGCTGTGGCTGAACTACATCATGACGGATGCCGGCCAGGCGACCTTCGCGGAAGGCTATGTGCGGCCGTCCGTGCCGGGTGTGAAGCTGTCCGACTCGGTTGCTGCCCAGCTGCCGGCGGCACCGCAGCTGAAGCCGGTGGATGTCGCCAAGGCCAAGGCGAAAAAGGCCGAAGTGGACGCCGCCTGGGCCAAGGCCGTACTCGGCCAGTAAGTATCGTTTCCTGAGTGACTTGAGAGGAAGAAGGCATGCGTTCCAGAGCACTTCTCGGCGGGTTTGCCCTGCCGGGCGCTGTCTTCTTCCTTTTCTTCTTCGTGCTGCCGCTGGGCGTGGTCGTGCTGG
This sequence comes from Oceanibaculum nanhaiense, assembly GCF_002148795.1. Lineage (NCBI taxonomy): Bacteria > Pseudomonadati > Pseudomonadota > Alphaproteobacteria > Rhodospirillales > Oceanibaculaceae > Oceanibaculum > Oceanibaculum nanhaiense. The sequence goes on from NZ_MPOB01000007.1 coordinate 25,570, forward strand.
AAAGCGCGTCCGAAGGGATCGCCGCCTATCGGCGCGTGTTCGACGATCCGGCCTTCTGGGCCGGGCTGCGCGGCACGCTGGTGCTGGGCACGCTGGCGCCGCTCTTTTCCCTACTTATCGGCACGCTGGTCGCACGCCATCTGGTCAGCCTGCCGGAAAGCCGCCGGGTGCCGATGCTGCTGGTGATTTCCCTGCCGCTCACCTTTTCCGGGCTGATCGTCGCCTATGGGTTCATCCTGGTATTCGGCCGTTCTGGTGTCGTCACCCTGTCGCTGGCGGCGCTGGGCGGCGATCCTGCCACCATTGGCGGCTTGATCTTTTCCCCTGCCGGCCTCGGCTTCGCCTATGCCTATTACCTGATCCCGCGCGTCGTCATGCTGATGCTGCCGGTGCTGGCGAATTTTGACTATGCACAGATGCAGGCGGCGGAATCGCTCGGGGCGAGCCGGTTTCGCGCGGTGCTGGAGGTCATGCTGCCGCAGATCCTGCCGGCACTGGTAACGACCTATTCGGTGGTCGCCGCTGTCGCCATCGGTGCTTACGGCACTGCGCTGGCGCTGGTGGGCACGCAGGTCGCCATCCTGCCGCTGGTCCTCTACAGCAAGATTTCCGAGACCGGCTCCGACTTCCCGGCGGCGGCGGCGGCCTCGGTAATCCTGATGGGATTGTGCTGCCTCGTCATCCTGCTGGCGGAGCTTGCGTCCCACCGTCGGCGCTGACCGGTGATTGGTCGGGATTGCCCATAGCATCGCCATTGATCACCACCCTCGGTGGATTCGCGCCCCCGCTGCCGGTGATTTGACCGAAGGCGCGGTTGGCCTATGCCGGCAGGTTCAGCTCGATCTTGCCGTCGCTGGTCTCGGCGTTCTTGCGTATCCGCCCTATGGCCTTGTTCAGATGCCCCAGATAGGCCTCCGCCAGCCTCGAGGGCGCCCGGTCGCGGGGGCGCATCACGTTGAAGGTAAAGCGGATGGCGGGGTCGAAGCGGGCAACCCACAAATCCGGCCACTGGGCGTAGGCGACGCCCAGCGGCTCCACGATGCTGACCCCCAGCCCGCGCGAGACCAGGGCGCAGGCCTCCACCGAGGTGAACACTTCGTATTGTTGGTAGCGTGAGATGCGCTGCTGCTCGAAGGTCGCGTCGATGATGTGCCGCATGCGGCTGTCGCGAATGAACGAGATGAACTGCTCGTCGCGCAAATCCTCGGCGGTGATGGCCTCCCGCCCCGCGAGGCGGTGGCCCTTCGGCACCACGCACACGCCCCTTGCGTGGAACAGCGGTTCGTTCAGCAATGCTGGATGCTGCACCTGAATCAGCGAGAAGCCCAGATCGACCTGCTGATTGATGACGATCTGGCTGACTGTCGTGCTGACATTGAAGACGATCCGCGCCTTGTGATGCTCCACGGCGAAGCTGGCGATCGAATCGGCGACCAGCGTATGGCCAAGCGACGCGGCGGAGGCGATGTGCAACTCCCCCGACTTCAGGTAGCGCAGGTCGCGCGCGAAGCTTTCGATGTCGTTCAATGACGAAAACAGCCGCTCCACCTCGCGGTAGAGGAGCTGCGCGTCATGCGTCGGGACGAGGCGTTTCCTGGCCCGCGTGAACAGGGTGAGGCCGAGATCGTATTCCAGCCCGACCAGGCTCTTGCTCACCGCCGGCTGCGAGACGCGCAGCCTTTCGGCGGCGGCGGTGACGGAGCCGGTTTCCATGAACATGCGGAAGGCGTCGAGCTGGCGGTGGGACAGCGGCATGCGGCAAGGCTCCTGGGGCAAAGTACATAACATTTGTTTATGAAAATGTGATCATTAGCAATTTGAAATGCCAATAAGAGGGTGCTTCCCTTGGTCGAGTTATCCAGAGGAAGCCAAAAACCTCCGGAATAAGCGAATCCTGAACGGGAATGCCGGAGCTACCCTTGTCGGATATAAACATAACCAATTCGTCGATTCTGGAAATAGACCGGGTCCATAAGCGGTTCGGCGTGCATCATGCGGTGCGGGATGTGACGATCCGGGTCCGGGTCGGCGAATTCCTGACGCTGCTGGGCCCCAGCGGTTGCGGCAAGACCACCCTGCTGCGCATGGTCGCCGGCTTCGAGACGCCGAGCGAGGGCGAGATTCGCATCGCCGGCCGGCGCATGAACGAGGTGCCGCCCTACGAGCGTCCCATCGGCATCGTCTTTCAGAATCTGGCGCTGTTCCCGCACCTGTCCGTCGGCGAGAACCTTGCCTATGGCCTGCGCATCCGGCGCATGGCGCGCGCGGAAATCCACCGGCAAATTGCCGAGGTGCTGGCTCTGGTCGATCTGACCGGGCTGGAAGACCGCCGGGTGCATGAGCTTTCCGGCGGCCAGCGCCAGCGCGTGGCGCTGGCCCGCGCCCTTGTCATTCGTCCCAAGGTGCTGTTGCTCGATGAGCCGCTGGGCGCGCTGGATTTGAAACTCCGCCGCCAGTTGCAGCAGGAGCTGAAGCGCATCCAGCAGCGCGTCGGCACGACCTTCGTGTTCGTCACCCACGACCAGGAGGAAGCGCTGACCATGTCCGACCGCATCGCCGTGATGCAGGGCGGGCAGGTCGAGCAGCTGGGCACGCCGGAAGACGTCTATGCCCGGCCGCGCACGCCCTTCGTGGCGCAGTTCGTCGGCGACACCAACTTCCTGACCGGCCGTGTCGTCGCGAGCGGCCCCGGCGGCATGCAGATTCGCCTCGACAGATTGGACCGTGTCGTTGCCGCAGCTGCTCCAGATTCCTCTAGGCACCACCTGCCGACGGGAACCCGTGTCGGCTTGTCGATCCGGCCAGAGCATCTGGTGAAGGCCGGAACGCAGGACGGGCTGGCCCTGACCTTCGAGGGCACGGTCGTGGAGCGCAGCTATATCGGCGCCAGCACGCGCTACACGCTGGAGGCCGATGGCGAGAGCTATGTCGCGGTCATGGCGGATTCCGACGCGGGCGTTGCCGCCCTGCAGCCCGGCCAGCGGACAGTTTTCGGCTGGGTGCCGGAACGCGCGGTCGTGGTGCCGCTCGATGCCATGGTCATGCCGCCGGAAGAGCGATCCGAAACGATACCGGACGCTCCGGCTAATCCGGCACTTGCCGCCCTGCGCGGTTACTGACGTCGCACTGCATCAACACAACCAAGGGAGAAGCGTCATGCCGAAACGTCCTTTCCGGTCCCTGCCGGTCCGCTCCATGCCGGCGCTCGTCGCGCTTGCGGCTGTCGCGGTCATGGCAGCCAGGCCTGTTCAGGCGACCGACCTGTTGATCGCCACCTGGGGTGGCGGCGTCGAGAAGGTGTGGGAAACCGCCTTCGCCGAACCCTTCACCAAGGAGACCGGCATTAATGTGAAGATCGTGCCGGTACCGACGCCGGAGGCGCAGCTGCGCGCGCAGGCGGGCAACCCGCAATATAACGCCGTCATGGTGACCTATCCGCAGGGCGCCAATTTGATGCGCGACGGCATGGTGGAACTGCTGGACCCGGCGGAGCTGCCGGACACGGCGGACACCAATCCGCGCTACCTGATGAAGAATGCCGACGGCAAGCTGGCCGGCGTCAGCCCCTATTTCATGTATTACGGCATCGCCGTGAACACCGACGAGGCGAAGCCGGCGGACTTCAAGTCCTGGGCCAATCTTGGCGACGCCAAATGGAAGGGCAAGCTGGCGATCACCCGGCCGATCTATCTGTCCTCCTACGATCTGCCGATCCTGTCGAAGGCGATGGGCGGCGATGAAAAGAATGCCGGTCCGGGCCTCGACCTCCTGCGCAAGATCGTCCCGAACGCCCTGACCACCTACAGCTCCATCGCCCATATGAACGGGCTGCTGACGCGCGGCGAAATCGTCGCCGGGCCATACTATTCCGGCCGGGTCTGGCACCTGCGTCAGCAAGGGGCGAAGAACGTCACCATGGTCGTGCCGGAAGAGGGCGCGCTGATGATCCCCTATCTGCTGGTCATGCCGAAGAATGCGAAGGACATGGCGGCGACGAAGCAATTCATGAACTACGTCTCCAAGGCGGAGCCGCAGCTGCGCGGTTCCGTGCTCGGCGGCTATCTGCCGCTGAACGCGAAGGCGAAGCTGCCGGCCGAAGCCGAGGAGCAGATGGGCATGACCCTGGCCGAGCTGATGACCAGGCTCTATCAGCCGGACTGGGCCTTCATCGCCGACAACCAGACCGACCGCATCAACACGCTGGAAAAGCTCATCGCCGAAGCGCGCTGAGCCTGGGCCCCGGCGCTGCCGTCTTTCGGCGCCGGGGCCAGCCGCTTCCGAACTGAATTCTCTCTTTCATGGACAGAACCGCCACCATGAGCACTCTTCGCTTGCCCATAGAGACCTTCATCGACCGCCTGTCGCGCATGACGCCGGAGGAACGCCGCAAGGCGATCGAGGCCGATCCTCTGCCCGCCAATGTCGGCGCCCTGCTCGACGAGGCGGCCGCGGAGGTCGGCGACAAGCCCGCCTGGAATTTCTTCGAGGCCGGCATCGTCACCACCTACAGCGAGCTTGCCGCAGAGGTGAACCGCACGGCCAACGCACTGCGCGCCTGGGGAGTGACCAGAGGCACGCATGTCGCGGCGATGCTGCCCAACATCCCGGCCATGCCGACGATCTGGCTGGCGGTGGCGAAGCTGGGCGCCGTCATGGCGCCGGTCAATGTCCGCTACACCGGGCGCGAGCTGCGCTACATCGTGAATGATTCGGAGGCGGCGTTCCTGATCCTCCATGCCGATTACCGGGAGTTGCTATCGCCGGATCTGGACAGCGAGGAGCAGGTGCTCGCCCTGCCGGCCGGGCGCATCGCGCTGCTGGGGGCGGAGGATGCCGGCCCCTACCGGCGGTGGGAGGAGATCGCGGCGGGCCATTCCCCGGTGCTGTCCCTGGACTATGCGCCCGGTCACGACGATCTGCTGAACATCCAGTACACCTCCGGCACCACGGGCTTCCCCAAGGGCTGCATGCTGAGCCACCGGTACTGGCTGAGCGCCGGCAAGGTGAACGGGATGCGCGACGGCAAGCGGCTGGAGCGCGTTCTGGCCTCCACGCCGTTCTTCTATCTCGACCCGCAATGGCTGCTGTTGCTGGCCTTCCACCAGCGCGGCACACTTTTTGTCGCCAACCGGCAGAGCGCCAGCCGCTTCGCCGGATGGCTGGCCGAGCACCGCATCCATTTCTGCCTGTTTCCGGAAGTGGTCTACAAGCAGCCACCCAGCCCGCGTGACGCCGATATCTGCCTGCGCCGCGCCAACATCTATGGCGTGCGCAAGGAAATCCACGCCGATCTGCGCCAGCGTTTCAACGCGCCGGCGATGGAGGCCTTCGGCATGACCGAGGTTGGGCCGACGCTGTTCGTGCCGCTGGAGGCGACGGAAATGGTCGGCTCCGGTTCCTGTGGCAAGCCGACGGCGTTCCGCGAATGCCGGATCGTCGATGAAAATGGCACGGATGTGCCGCAGGGCGAGATCGGCGAGCTGGTGGTGCGCGGCAAGGGGCTGATGCAGGGCTACTACAAGAAGCCGGAAGCCAACCGTGACTCCTATTTCGGCGATTGGTTCCGCACCGGCGATCTCTTCCGCCAGGACGAGCGCGGCTATTTCTACATCGTGGGCCGGCTGAAGGACATGGTGCGCCGCGCCGGCGAGAATGTCGCCGCGCGCGAGGTCGAGGCGGTGCTGAAGAACCTGCCGGCGGTGATGGACGCCGCCGTGGTGCCGGTCCCCGACGATATGCGCGGGCAGGAGGTGAAGGCCTACATCGTCCTGCAGCCCGGACAAAGCCAGGACGATGCAATGCTGCAGGCCATCCTGCGCCATTGCGACCTGAACCTGGCGGCCTTCAAGGTACCGCGTTACGTGGAATTTACGGAAAACTTGCCGCGCACGCCGTCGGAGAAGATCGCCAAGGGCGAGCTGATCAAGGCGAAGGCCGATCTGCGTGTCGGTGCCTATGACCGCGTCGATGGCTGCTGGCGCTGACTGACAAGGGGGAGGAAGACATGACGGAATTCTGGCAGAAGCCCGCGACCGAACTGGCGGCGGCGATCCGTGGCAAGGCACTGTCCTCGCGGGAGCTGGTGTCGGCGACGTTGGACCGGATCGAGCGGTTGAACGGCGACACCAATGCCTTCGCGCTGGTCGATGCCGAAGGCGCGCTGAAGGCCGCCGATGCTGCCGATACGGCGGTCGCGCGCGGTGACGATCTGGGGGCGCTGCACGGCCTCCCGGTGACGGTGAAGGATCTGGTGCCGACCGCCGGGATGCGCACGGCGCTGGCCTCCTACATCTTCGCCGACAACGTGCCGGCGCAGGATGCCGAGGCGGTCGCCCGCATCCGCAAGGCCGGCGGCATCATTCTCGGCAAGACCACCACGCCGGAACTGGGCCACAAGGTGCTGACCGACAGCCCGATGCATGGCATCACCCGCAACCCCTGGGCGCTGGACCGCACCTGCGGCGGTTCCAGCGGCGGTGCGGCGGTCGGTGTGGCGATGGGCTTCGGGCCGCTGGCCGTCAGCACCGATGGTGCCGGCTCCGGGCGCATTCCCGCCGCCTGTTGCGGCATCGTCGGGCTGAAGCCGACCGTCGGCGGGGTGCCGCACGAAACCTCGCCGGACCTATTCGGCAATCTCACCTGCCTCGGCTCGATGGCCCGCACCGTGGAAGACACGGTGCTGCTGCACAATGTCATGGCCGGCCCGGACGCGCGCGACCCCTGGTCGCTGGGGGGATCGGCCACGCCGCTGTCCCTTGCTGGCGACCCGCTTTCCATCCTCAAGGGGCTGAAAATCCGCTGGATGCCGCGCATGGTGAACGACTATCTCGACCCCGATATCGAGGCGCACACCGCGAAAGCGGTCGGGGCGATGACCGATGCCGGCGCCCGACTGGTGGACAAGCCGGCGAGTCTGGATTGGAGCCTGGAGTCCGCCCTGGTGCTGATGCGCGGCTATCAGGCCGCCCGGTTTGGCCAGGTGCTTGAGAAATGGCGCGACAGGATGGACCCGACCATGGTTTCGGCGCTGGAGGAGGGGCTGGCGCAGGACATCGGAACCTTGCAGAAGGCCCTGCCGGAGCGCACCGCGCTGTATCGCCGGGTGCAGGCGATCTTTGACCATGCTGATATTCTGGTCACGCCGACAATCGCCGCCCCGCCGCCGCCGGCGACACAGCGCGCCGACGAACCGCTGGTGATCGACGGCAAGCCGCTGGGACCGCTGCGGCGGACCTGGTACTGCTACACCATCCCGTTCAACCCCAGCGGCAATCCGGCGATGTCGGTCCCGTGCGGCTTCACCCGCGACGGGCTGCCCATCGGGTTGCAGATCGTCGGGCCGTGGCATGCCGAACAGCGGCTCGTCGCCGTGGCCGCCGCCCTGCAGGCGCTGATGCCCTGGCAGGGGAACTGGCCGGCGCTGGCCGGGGCAGCGGGTGCCTCGGGGGGTTCGGCATGATCATCGATTATGGCAGCCGGCCGCCGGTCCCGGCCTTCGCGCAGACCGCCACCACGCACCTGCAGCGCTATCGCACGGTCTATCAGTCCAGCGAGAAGGCGGCCGCCCGACAGGACAGCTTCGAGGAGTATCTGGCCGCCTATGATGCGCTGGGGGCCGAACATATCGTGGTGAAGGCGCGCGACCTCGAGACCACCTTCGGCTGGCGCATCTCCAACGAGGATGTCGCCGCCTTCTGTCGCGAGCAGGGACCGCGCTTTGTCGGTTTTGCCGGCGTCGATCCCAACAAGGGGATGATTGCCGTCCGCGAGCTGGACCATGCGGTGCGCGAGCTGGGGCTGCGCGGCCTCAATCTGCAATGTTTCGAACACAAGCTGGCGATCAACGACAAGAAGATGTACCCGCTCTATGCCAAATGCATCGAGCTGGATATCCCGGTGAACCTGCATTGCAGCATCAATTTCGCCACCTCGACGCTGATGGAGTTCGGCCGCCCGGCACTGCTGGACGAGGTGATGGTGCATTTCCCGGAGCTGCGGGTGTGTGCCGCGCCACCGGGCTTCCCCTGGGTGCACGAGCTGATCGGCGTCGCCTGGCGGCATGCCAATGTGCATATCGGGCTGGTCGCGGTGCGGCCGAAATATCTGGCGGTTGCCGGGTCGGGCTATGAGCCGCTGCTGCAATATGGCCGCACCATCCTGCAGGACCGCATCATCTTCGGCTCCGCCTATCCGCTGATGCCGCTTGAGCGCACCGTCCGCGAGATCGAGGCGCTGCCGCTGGAAGAGGATGTGCGCCGCAAGTGGCTATACGGCAACGCCAAGCGTTTCCTGCGGCTGTAAGGAAAATGGCGATGTCCCGATCCACCACGATACCGGTCTCCGCCCCCGCTGCCGGGAGCCCGCGCCGCCGCCTGCCGCTGTCGCAGGCGCTGCTGCTGGCGCCCGCCGTGCTGCTGCTGGCGCTGTTCGCCATCAGCGTGGTGCAGATGGTGGCGACCTCCTTCACCGGCAGGGACGGGTTCACGCTGGCGCTGTACCAGGAGTTCTTTTCCCGGCCGGACTATATCGAGATCTATCTGCGCACGATTGGCGTGTCTTTTCTGGTGACGTTCTTCTCGATCCTGCTCGGTTATCCCATCGCCTTCGGCATCTGGCGCTACAAGGGCAACCGCAACCACCTGATGATCCTGGTGATCCTGCCCTGGCTGGTCAGCATCGTGGTGCGCACCTATGGCTGGATCGTGATCCTGGGGCCGCGCGGGCTGATCAACGAGTTCCTCGGCTGGGTCGGGGTGATCGAATCGCCGATGCGGCTGATGTTCAACACCACCGGCGTGGTTATCGGCCTGGTGCATGTGCTGGTGCCGTTCATGATCATCTCGATCCTGTCGGTGCTGCTGCATCTCGACCGCAAGCTGGAGGAAGCCAGCATGAGCCTGGGCGGTCGGCCGCTCTACACCTTCTGGCGGGTGACCCTGCCGCTGTCGCTGCCGGGCGTCGTCTCCGGCGCGATGCTGGTCTATCTGATGTCCACCGGCGCCATCGTCACGCCGATCCTGCTGGGCGGCGTGCAGGACCGGATGATGGGCACGCAGATGTATCAGGAGGTGATCCAGACCTTCAATTTCCCGAAAGGCTCGATGCTGGCCTTCCTGCTGCTGCTGGCCGGGCTGGCGGTGATCCTGCCGGTGCAGACGCTGGAACGGCGCCTGTCGGCGGCGACGGGCAGCGAAAGGAAACAACCATGACCGCGATCCGCTGGAGCCAGGTTGGCTTGTGGAGCCTGCTGCTGTTCCTGCCGGCCCCGATCATCATCGTCATCGCCGCGTCCTTCAGCGATGCCGGCTATATCCGCTTTCCGCCGGGCGCGCTGTCGCTGCGCTGGTATGTGGAGTTCCTGTCCGATGCGCGCTGGATGCAGGGCTTCGCCACCAGCCTGCTGCTGGCCGCGGCCGGCGCCGTGATCAGTTCGATGGCGGCCTTTCTGGCGGCGCTGGTCGTCGCCCGGCGGCGGTCCCGGTTTTCCAGCATCTTCGAGACCGCGGTGCTGACGCCGATCCTGTTTCCGCATGCCGCACTGGGCGTGGCGATGCTGGCGCTGGTGTCGATGTTCCATGTCTATGGCAGCTTCGCCGGCCTGCTGCTGGCGCACTGCATTATGACGCTGCCTTATGCCTACCGGCCGATCTCGGTCAGCCTGCGCAAGCTGGACAGCGCCATGGAGGAGGCGTCGATGAGCCTCGGCGCGCGACCGTGGGAGACCTTCTGGCGGGTGACCTTCCCGCTGGTTAGGCCCGGCCTCATCACCGCGCTGCTGTTCAGCTTCATCCTGTCCTTCGACGAGGTGACGGTGACGATGTTCCTGGTCGGCCCGCATGTCACCACCCTGCCGGTGCAGATCTATTCCTTCATCCAGGAAAGCGGTACGCCGGTGGTGGCGGCGATCTCCACCACGCTGGTGCTGTTCACGCTGCTAATGGTGATGCTGCTGGAACGGCTGGTGGGGCTGGAATTCTTCGTCGAGCCGGATAGGGGGCGGGCATAGGCGTTCAGTCCCGACGGTCGTGGAACCGGAAATGCGAACGCCACCTGTAGCGCGTGCATGCACAAAGGATGTACGAGAAGAGGAAAGAAGCGAGCAGTTCACCAGGTTAAGGACGTCTGTTCGCCTAGGCTTGATGTTGAAATTAGCCAGTCTGCTGACAGTCCCGCCACTGCCGACATCGACCAGGCCTTCTACGCCTGACCGGTTGTTATCACCTGTTCTCCTGTCGGCCATGGTGGCCGAAGGAGAACGGTGATGGGACATTCACAATACGGCCCTGCGGCACGAAACCGGAAGACATGGAACGCCGGCAGGCAGGTGGGCGCCAAGCGCCCCCTGAAGCCCAGGCAGGTATGGCAAATCCGTTTCTTTCTGGACCGGGAAGGCCGTTTACGGGATCGCGCACTGTTCGATCTCGCCATCGACCGCCACATGCACAGCCGGGCTTGAACATCATTTTTACAAAGCTGGGTTCGAGACGCGTGAGTGTTTCCAATTCAGCTTCCTGCCTCTCTGTGCATCGCTGACCAGAGCCCCGATCTTGATCTGGGCCGGACCGCATCCGCACAGCGTGCTGTCGATGACGAGAGCGAACAGACGTTAACCGAACAGATCGAGCGGATTGTTGCGCCGAAGCTTGCGGACGGCGAACAGCACGGCGACAGACCCCATGACGATCGTCGCCAGGAATACCGTGCCGACAATATCGAGCGACAGGGTGAAACGCAGTCTCGTCGCATCGCCGACCAACTCGTAGATCAGCGCGGTGATGCCGATGGAGGGGATAAAGGCGCCGACGCCGATGAGCACCGCGATTTGCAGCACCAGCGCGATGAAGAACATATCCCGATACCCCATAGCGCGCAGCACGGCATATTCGGAGATGTTCATATCGATGATGCTGTAGAGCGCCTGCATGACGAAGACCGCACCGATGAAGATGCCGACGGCCAGGCCGAAGCCGAGAATGATGCCAATCGGCGTCTGGAAGATGAAATAATCCCGTTCCCCGGCGATGAATTCGGCATGGGTGAACACCTTTGCCCGATCGCCCAGGGCCGCCGCGACGGCATTGCGCACGCCAAGCAAGTCCGCCCCCGGTTCTATGGTCAGCAAACCGAGCGACAACCGGTCGAGCGGCAGCTGGAACAGCCGGTAATAATTCAGGTCGCTGAAGATGAAGCTGCCATCGATCGTAAAGTCCGGGCCAAGCCCGTACAGGCCGATCACGCGCATCTCCGGTGCCAGTGTGGCGCCGGGGCTTTGCAGGTACAGGCGCTGTTCCCCGCCATTTTCCAGCCGATCGATGATCGGGATGAATTTGCGCCGCGAGCGGCTGTCGAGCAGGGCGGCGTCCGGCAGCTTCAGATAGGGCAGCGCCTGCATCACCTCCGGCAGATCCAGCACCGGCCGGCTGGGATCGAAAGCGATGAACCGGGCGGACATGGCCGTGCCGTCATAGGGATTACGCGCTTGCGAAATAATCGCATAGAACGGCCTGGCATCGGCAACGCCCGGTACGGCAAGCGCTTTATCCATAAGGGAGCGCGCGAACCAGGGTGGCGAATAGGCCATGGTTTCGAATTGCGGGCCGGTGATAAACAGGTCGGCCTGCAGCGCACGGGGCAGGTTCAGCGCGCTGCCGACCAGGGCGTTCATGAAGCCGGCTTGCGCGAAGACCAGCACGATGGCGACACAGATGCCGGAGAAGGTGCCGAACAGCCGCAGCCCGATATGACGCAATTGGCGGATGGCCAAGCGGGTGGAGAACGCCGTGGCGATGCGCATCAGAAATCGGTGAGCTGAATTCGTACTGTCATTTCCGCCCCGATCAGCGGAGGCAGGGCCTTTGCCGGATCCACCTCGATCTCGGCTTCGACGATACGGGCGTCGCGGCCCGCCAGGACGTCGGTGGTCGGCCTTTCGCTGCGATAGACCCGGTTGGCGATCCGCGCGACCTTTCCGGTTACCGGTGCCGCCAGGACATCGGAAGAGATGGTGACCGACTGGCCGGGGCGAACCAGGCGAGCATCCGTCGCATCGATCTCGGCCACGACCATCAGATGATCGGTATCGGCCATGCTGAGAAGGCCTTCGGCATCTATCGCCGCGCCGGGCCGGGCGGTGAGGGTCAATATCGTGCCGCCGATGGGCGCACGGATGATATCCTGGTCCTGTTCCGCCCTGGCGCGCGCCAGTTCCGCCGCGGCCAGTTCGATGGAAGCCATGGCAATCTGCTCGTCGATGGCACGCACTTCGGTCAGCGCCCGCAGGCTGGCTTCCGCCTGGCGCAGGTTTTCGCGCGCGCGCTGCATCTCCAGGGACCGCAGTTCGTTGGTGTCGTCCGAGATGATCTCGCGGGCGACCAGGGAACGGCCGCGTTCCACCTGGCGTTCCGCGCGCTTCAGCTCCGCCGCACGCATGGCCACCAGGGCTTTCTGCGCCTCGATATCGGCTTGCTTCGCCCCCCAGCGGACCTGCTGCAGCTCCAGCTCGGCCAGGGCGAAGCTCTTTTCCGCGACAATCACGGAAGCCGTACGCGTGTCGTAAGTATCAAGGATGGCGAGGATGTCGCGGCGTTTGACCCGCTGGCCTTCCTTGACCCGCAGCTCGGCGATGGTGCCGCCAAGGGACGGCCCGCTGACGACATGCACTCTCTCCACCGGCTCTATCCGTCCCCGCGCTATGACGGCGACGGGGTCGCCAGCCTGCATGGTGGCGGGTGCGGCGGTCGCGAGGGAGCCGGCATCCTGCCCCGCCAGCAGGAGTAGAGGCAGGCCGATCAGCAGGGCGGCAAAGAAAACCGCGCCATGGCGTTTGTATCGGCGGAGCATGTCAATGAGCCGCCTGGAGCATGCCGTCTTCGATATGCAGCCGCCGATCGGCAACATCGAAGATGCGTTCATCATGGGTCGAGATCAGCACTGTGCAGCCAAGCTGGGTGGCGACATGACGCACCACATCCATCACCTTGCGGCCGGATTCGGCATCCAGTGCCGCGGTCGGCTCGTCGGCTATTATCATATCGGGCATGCGAACCAGGGCGCGTGCCACGGCAACGCGCTGCTGCTGCCCGCCAGACAGGTTTTCGGGGTAATCAGCACCCCGGCCGCCCAGACCGACAGCTTCCAGCATCGCCTCGGCCCGCATGCGGTTCATCTCCTTGTCGGTTTCCGGCAACAGATGCAGACCCGATTCGACATTCTCGATCACCGGCAGCGATTTCAGCAGGTTATGGCGCTGAAACACAAAGCCGATGCGCTGGCGGACATCGAGCAGCCGCGATTCGGTCATGCCGGCCAGATCATGCCCCTGGAATTGCACACTGCCTTCGCGGAACGGCCGCATCGCCCCGATGATCGTCAACAAGGTGGTTTTGCCCGATCCGGAAGGGCCGGTGATGATGATCACCTCGCCTTCACTGACCGAAAAGGAAACTTTCTTCAGCACAACCCGCGCAAGAGAGCCTGTCCCATAGGAGTAGGACAGATCCTCCACGCGCAAGGATTCGACGATGCCACCCGACATTACTCTCCACCGAACCGTCTATCCTGCTGAGATTGATTTTAAATCCCATATGTCCAGCGTACATAGCAATATGAAATTTCTGAATCTTCGGGATGACTGCCATGCATTTCTCCTGACGACAGTCGCCCAGGCAAACAGCCGCCTCGGCCAGGCCGAGTTCGGTGCGGGCAGGACCCGTCGGCGTGACCATAAAGCTGCGGTTTTGAGACCCTATGATGACCGCTTGCCTCGCATGGCGGGGCTCCGGCTTGCCGGTAGCGTTACAGTGCGGTGCCGCCGAGGTCCCGGCCTACTGAGTTTGCAGGCGGGGTTCCCTGTCGCCATCCGCGGTGAGTTGCAGCAGCGCGGCGAGCGTTCCCACGATGACAAGAGAGATCCAGCCGATCGAGTAGCTGCCGCTCCACTGATAGCTCAAGCCGCCGAGCCACGCGCCGAGAAAGGCGCCGACCTGATGACTGAGGAACATCACGCCGAACAGGGTGCCGAAATTGGCCGGACCGAACAGGCCGTTGATCAGGCCGCTGACAGGAGGAACGACGCTCAGCCAGAGGAAACCCATCGCCGCGGCGAAGAGCAGTGTCGTCTCGATGCTGACAGGCAAGGCGAAGAAGACGGCAATGGACGCGGTCCGCAACAGGTAGATCAGCGCCAGCACGTTCCGGTTGCCCCAACGCTGGCAGAGATAGCCGGCAACGAGGGTGCCAACGGCGTTGCAGATGCCGATCAGCGCGATCGCCTGTGCGCCGACGGAGGGCGGCAGTCCGCAGATGCCGACGAAGTTCGGCAGATGGGTCGCGATGAATATGAGCTGGAAGCCGCAAGCGAAGAAAGCCACGGTCGTGATGACGAATGTCCGGTTGGCAAGCCCTTCCGCAATCGCGCGACGGGCATCGACCTGTTGCGAAGGCGCCGTTGCGGGGGTTTCGACCTTGCCCCGCCGGAACAGCAGCGTCACCGCCGCCATCGATGCGGCAAGCAGCGCCAGCCCGCCAAGCGACACCTGCCAGGACCAGCCATCGATCGTCGTCTGCGCGACCGGCGCGATGACGAAGGTGCCGAGCGAGCCGACCGCGGCGAGGATGGAGATGGCCGTCGCGCGCACAGCCGGCGTGGCGACACGCGACACGATACCGACAAGCACGCCGTGCGAGGTTCCCGCGACCGCGAGCCCGATCAGCAGGCCTCCTCCAAGATAGAGCCCGATGTGGCTGCCCGTCGTTATCAGATAAAGGCCCGCACAATACAGCGCCGACGCGATGACGACGACGATGCGCCCGCCGAAGCGGTCGCACAGGGCTCCCATGAAGGGCTGTCCGATGCCCCAGGCCAGGTTCTGGAGCGCCATGGCGAAGCCGAATGTCGCGACGGTAATGCCGGTGCCGCGAACCATCGGCTCCATGAACAGGCCAAGGCTCTGTCTTAGGCCCATGGATAGGGAGAGAATGGTGCCGGCGGCGACAAGCGACAGGATGAGCGCCGGCGTCCAGGATCCGGCATGGGGGTCTGGCAAGGGCTTCCTCCTCGTGCGTGGCGCTTCACGATAGAGGCGCAGCGAGGATAGAAAACTCACTAGTGAGTATACATGATCCGCGTCAGGCCATCCGCGCCTCGGCCGGCGCAGCCCGTTCGAGCGTCCCCGGAAACCCGTCGGCCACGAGAGCGGCCGCGGCCTTGCCAGCCGCCATCGCGTAGGAGGCATCACGGTGAATCAGCATCAGGGCGATCGCTCCTTCCAGCAGGATCATCACCTGCCTCCCGACGAGGACCGGGTCTGAAACACCGCTAACGCGCAGCTCCTCCGTCAGCCAGCTTTCGAAGCGTTTCTTGTGATCCGCCGCCATCACGACGGCCGGGTGTCCGGGCTGACCGGCGAGTTCCACCGCCGCGCGGGTGAACCCGCAGCCTTGCCATCTGGGGCGCTTGGCGAACGCCGCCAAAGCGGAGAACATCGCCGTGATCCGATCGGGCAATGACCGGTCGTCGTCGCCGAGCCAGTCGCGATATCGTTCAACCGTGGGAGCGTCCCGCGCGGCCAGATAGGCGGCGATCAGTTCGTCCTTGCTGGCAAAATGATAGTAGAGCGTACGTTTCGTGACGCCGGCGCGTTCCGCGATCGCATCCACGCTCACACTGCGCAGACCATGCTCGTAGAACAGAGCCTCCGCCGCGCCGATGATCCTGGTTCGAGTTGTTTGTTCCATCGGATCCTCTTCCCTTGGCAAGGTCGACGAAGCCTATCGCAACCGGAGCGTCCTGTGCATGTCCCTCGAGGGTGCGGTGGTGCAGCCTGTCGGACGGTAGCGCGCCCGATGTCTGGCTACGAAGTCGATCGACGAAGATTTGGGGATTCGATGCGCGCCGACGTAATGTCCGAGCAAGCATCGATTGCCTTCAGATTTGACCGCCTGTTCATGACCCTTGCCAACTCGCTGTCCCTGCTTTTTGTCATGGTCGCGCTTGCCGCGATTCCCAGTTCGAGCGTCGCACTGGTGGTTGTCCGATCGGCGACGCTCGAACTGGGAAATGCCGTCCCGACGACGCTATGTGGCCCCATAGCTGACATCGACACCGCCTTCTACGGGTGGCAATCTGAAGGGTAGACGATTCAACCAGCCGCAACTCTCGGTGGTTTTACGCCCCCGCAACTCTCCGTGGGGTCGGTGAATGAACATGACGGTTCGGTCGGAGGGGCAGCGTGAAACGCAGCCCCGAAGGCAACGCGCCTGAGCAAGGTCGAGCGCTCATACGGCTCCTGGGGGATCCGGGGGCGCGGATGGCCTATGCCGGCAGGTTCAGCTCGATCAGGCTGCCGTCCGCTTCGGCATCCCCGCGTATCCGCCCTCCGCCCTATGGCTTTGTGCAGAGGACCCAGATAGGCCTCCGCCAGCCGTGAGGGCGCGCGGTGGCGGGGGCGCATCACGTTGAAGGTGAAGCGGATCGGCGTGCAGCCGGGAAGGGCGGGCTCGCTGGTCCCGGCACCGGCTACCCGGAAATCTCCGCAATCGCGCCGGCGATCTGCATGGAAAACCGGGCGGAGGCGACGGGCAGTGTCCGTCCCTGTTTCTGGCCGAGAAACAGGTCTCCCGCCGGCACGTCACTCTCCGCTAGGGGACGGAACACAAGGCGATTGTCTTCCGAAGGCCGCAGCCCGATGGGAATCTGAAACCCGATCGCGCGTTCGTGCAGGGCATAGTGGCGGATCAGGTCGAAACTGTCGGATTCGACGACCGGCGTCAGATTCCACTGTCTTTTCCGCGCGGCCAGTTCCAGCAGGTGGCGAACGCCATAGCGGGCGGAGGGCAGCACATAGGGCCGCGCCAACACATCGCGCAGCCGCAATTCGGGCTTTGCAGCCAGGGGATCATCGGCGGCGAGGATCGCGTGAATCCGTTGCGGGACGCACTGGATAACCTTGAAATCGACCAGATAGACAGGCTCGAACACGAGTGCCAGGTCGCTGGCGAAGGTTGCCAGCTGTTCTTCGGCCTGGTCACGATCGCCGACCTTCACGGCAAAGGTCACGCCGGGATGCTGGGCGCGGTAGCGGGCGATCTGTTCGGGCAGGAAATAGGGCGTCAGCGCCTGCGAACAGGCGATTGAGACATGGCCGCGCCGCTCGCCGGAAAGATCGGCAACCTGCGAGCGTACGCGGGCCAGATCGGAGCGGGTGCCGCGATAATGCTGCAAAAGCAGTTCGCCGGCGGGATTGAGGCGCACGCCGCCGGGCAGGCGCTCGAAAATATCGAAACCGAAATCCGCCTCGAACCGTCGGATGCGGCGGTTCAGGGCCGATCCGGTCAGGTTCAGATCCTCCGCTGCCCGCCGCATCGACCCGGTGCGTGCTACGGCTTCGATCAGCTGAAAATCGTACAAATGCTTCATTTATAAATACTTTTCGATAAGCGGTTCATTTTAGGAACCGCATATGTGAATTCTTAGCAATTTTGTCACAGGGTGCAACATGGCAGATTTTTAAAAAGCGCCATCATGCCGACAAGCAATGCCCGATCCGGCCAGCGAGAGCCTCCGCATACTGGCCTCCGCTAACCGGCACCCGTGCCGCTGTCCGGCGAACAGCGGGGGCATGCGCCATGTTCAAGACTGTCCTTGTTGCCAACCGGGGGGAGATCGCGGCCCGGATCATCCGCACGCTCAGCGCCATGGGCATCCGCTCGGTCGCGGTGCATTCCGATCCCGATCACGGGGCGCTTCATGTGGCGCTGGCTGATGTCGCGGTCCGCCTGCCGGGCGACAAGGTTGCCGATACCTATCTGCGCGCCGATCTGATCATCGCCGCCGCGCGCGCGCATGGCGCCGAGGCGATTATTCCCGGCTATGGCTTTCTGTCGGAAAATGCCGGTTTTGCCGAGGATTGCGCGAAAGCGGGCATCGTCTTTGTCGGGCCGACTCCGGACCAGATCCGCCGGTTCGGCCTGAAACACACCTCGCGCGAACTGGCCGAGGCGGCGGGCGTGCCGCTGGTGCCGGGCACCGGCCTTCTGGGCAACCTGGATGAGGCGCTGGCGGCGGCCGCACAGGTCGGATATCCGGTCATGCTGAAATCGACGGCGGGTGGCGGCGGGATCGGCATGACGCGCTGTGGCGATGCGGCCGCGCTGGCGCAGGCCTTCGAGACCGTGCAGCGCCAGGCGCTGAATTTCTTCAACGATGCCGGGGTTTTCCTGGAGCACTGCATCGATGAGGGCCGCCATGTCGAGGTGCAGATTTTCGGCGACGGCAAGGGTCATGTGGTGGCGCTGGGGGAGCGCGACTGTTCGCTGCAGCGGCGCAACCAGAAGGTGGTCGAGGAAACCCCGGCCCCCGATCTGCCGGCCGCCACGCGCAGCAGGATGATGGAAGCCGCGCAGAGCCTTGGCGCCAGCGTCGGCTACCAGTCGGCGGGTACGGTCGAGTTCATCTATGACCGCGCCCGCGATGCGTTTTATTTCCTGGAGGTCAACACCCGGCTTCAGGTCGAGCATCCGGTGACCGAGGCTGTGCTGGGCATCGATCTGGTGGAATGGATGATCCTTGCCGCTGCCGGCACGCCCCCTGACATGACCCGGCTGCCCGATCCCGAAGGCCATGCCATCGAGGTGCGCGTCTATGCCGAAGATCCGCTTCACGGCTTCCAGCCCTCGGCGGGGGAACTGACCGAAGTCATCTTCCCCGATGATGTCCGCCTTGATGGCTGGGTATCGACCGGCGCAATCGTCTCGCCCTTCTACGATCCGATGATCGCCAAGCTGATCGTCCATGGCGCTACCCGTGAGGCCGCGATCGAAAAGCTGAAACGCGCGCTGGATGCCTCTCGGATCGGCGGGATCGCCACCAATCTCGGCTATCTGCGGGCGATTGCGGAGGCCGGGTTCTTTGTCTCGGGCAAGGTTTCGACCCGGGCGCTGGGGCAACTGGACTATGCACCCAGGGCGGTCGAGGTGGTTGCCCCCGGCACCTTCACCACGATCCAGGATTATCCGGGGCGCACGGAGCTCTGGCATATCGGCGTGCCGCCATCGGGGCCGATGGATGATTATGCCTTCCGTCTTGCGAACCGGATCGTCGGCAATGCGGCGGACGCGGCGGGTATCGAATGTACCCTGTCCGGCCCGGTGCTGAAATTCCATGCCGCCACGACCATCGCCCTGACCGGCGCCAGCGCCGAGGCGACGCTGGATGGCGAGCCCGTTGCGTGGTGGGCACCGGTCGCGGTAAAGGCCGGCCAGCTGCTGTCCATCGGCAAGGCGGAGAGCGGGTGCCGTACCTATCTGGCCATCGCGGGTGGGCTCGATGTGCCGCTCTATCTCGGCAGCCGTTCGACCTTCGTGCTGGGCAAGTTCGGCGGCCATGGCGGTCGTGTGCTGCAAAAGGGGGATGTGGTGCCGCTGGGCACATCGACGCCGCTGCCCGCGGGGCCGGCGCCGGCTGAACTGATACCCGCCTATGGCCGGCACTGGGAGGTCGGCGTGCTGTACGGCCCCCACGGCGCCCCCGATTTCTTCACCGCCGACGCCATCGAGATGTTCTTCGCCACCGACTGGGAGGTGCATTACAACTCGAACCGGCTGGGCATTCGGCTGATCGGGCCGAAGCCGTCCTGGGCGCGGTCGGACGGCGGCGAGGCGGGCCTGCACCCCTCGAACATCCATGACACCGAATACGCCATCGGCGCGATCAACTTCACCGGCGACATGCCGGTGATCCTGACCCGGGACGGGCCGAGCCTTGGCGGTTTCGTCTGCCCCGCCACCATCGCGAAGGCCGAGTTGTGGAAAATCGGCCAGGCCAAACCCGGCGACACTATCCGGTTTGTGCCCATGGCGTTCGACGACGCGCTCGCCCTTGAACAGGCGCAGGATGCCGCCATTGACGGGCTTGCGCCGCTGGCCGCACTGCCCGGCCGTCTTCCGGTTCGGCTGGAGCCGGCGGCCACCGTCTCGGCCACGGTGATCGCCGAACTGCCCGCCCAGGGCGACCGCCCGGCGGTGGCCTACCGGCAGGCGGGCGACAAATATATTCTTCTGGAATACGGGCCGAACGAGCTGGATCTGCGCTACCGTTTCCGTGTCCATGCGCTGATGGAGGCGCTGAAGGAAGATCCGATCCTTGGCATCCTGGAGCTGTCGCCCGGCGTGCGCTCGCTGCAGGTCAACTACGACAGTCGGCTGATCCATCAGAAAACCCTGGTCGAGCGGCTGCTGAAGATCGAGAATCTGCTGCCAGAAATCGCGTCGATGAAGATCATGACCCGAATCCTGCATCTGCCGATGGCATTCGAGGATTCGGCCACCCTTGACGCACAGACCCGCTACCGCGAAACCGTGCGCGCGAACGCCCCCTGGATGCCGAACAATGTGGATTTCATCCAGCGTATCAACGGGCTGCCGTCACGCGAGGCGGTGAAGCGGATCGCCTATGAGGCCAGCTACATGGTGCTGGGGCTGGGCGATGTCTATCTGGGCGCGCCCTGTGCGGTGCCGATCGATCCGCGCCACCGCCTGCTGACGTCGAAATACAACCCCGCCCGCACCTTCACCGCCGAAGGCACGGTCGGTATCGGCGGGGTCTATATGTGCATCTACGGCATGGACAGCCCCGGCGGCTATCAGCTGATCGGGCGCACCGTGCCGATCTGGAACAAGTTCACCAGGAACCCGGTATTCACTGCCGGCGAACCGTGGCTGCTGCGGTTTTTCGACCAGGTGCGGTTCTACGAGGTCAGCGAGGCCGAGCTTGATACTCTGCGCGACGATTTCCGCGAGGGGCGCGCCGCGGTCCGGATCGAGACCGAGGAATTCGACCTTGGTGCCTATCACGCCTTTCTGGAGGCCGAGGGGGACAGCATCGCCGCCTTCAAGGCCAAACAGCAGGAGGCCTTTACCGTCGAGGTGGCCCGCTGGAACGAGGAAGCGGACATCCAGACCCTCGACGAAGACGGGCCGGAGGAGGAGGACGCTGTGGCCGGCGAACTGGTTCTGGCCGAGATCCACGGGTCGGTCTGGAAGGTGCTGGTTGACGAAGGCCAGGCCGTTGTGGCTGGCGAGACAGTCGTCATCCTGGAGGCGATGAAGACGGAAATTCACATTGCCGCCCCGTCTTCGGGCAAGGTGGCCAGAATTCATGCACGCTCCGGCCGTACGGTTGCCACGGGCGACAAGCTGCTTGTGATTGAGGCCTGAAGAGGTGCCGGATGCTGAATGAATTTCCCACGATCGCGTCGCTGCACGCGGCCTATGCGAAGGGGCTGAGCCCGGCGGACCTCGTCGCCGGCATTCATGCGAAACTGGCCGGGATCAACGATCCGGGCATCTTCATCACCCTGATTCCGGAGGAGGAGGCGAAAGCGGCCGCCACGGCGCTTGGCGTCTTCGACCCCGCCAGACCGCTCTGGGGCATTCCCTTCGCGATCAAGGACAATATCGACGTGGCCGGCGTGCCGACGACGGCGGCCTGCCCGGCGTTCGAATATACCCCGGCTGAAACCGCCTTTTCGGTGCAGAATCTTCTCGATGCCGGGGCGATCCTGATCGGCAAGACCAATCTGGACCAGTTCGCGACCGGCCTTGTCGGGGTGCGCACACCCTGGCCGGTGCCGCGCAATTCGATTGACGAGGCCTATGTTCCGGGCGGGTCGAGCGGCGGTTCGGGGGTCGTGGTGGGCCATGGGCTCGTCAGTTTTTCGCTGGGCACCGACACCGCGGGGTCCGGCAGGGTACCGGCCGGGCTGAACAATATCGTTGGGCTGAAACCGTCTCTGGGGGTCATTTCCGATCACGGCATGGTGCCGGCCTGCCAGACGCTCGACACGATTTCGATCTTTGCCGGCACGGTCGGCGATGCCGAGGCAGTCTATCGCGTGATGGGCGGTTATAACCCTGCTGACCCCTGGTCGCGCGACATCCCGATGGCCCTGAAACCCTCGGCAGTACCTGGCGGCCTGCGCGTCGGCATTCCCGATGCCGCCAGCCGCAAATTTGCCGGCGATGCGCTGTCCGAGGCGGCGTTCGATGCCGCGCTGGAGGATGTGAGGGGGCTCGTCGCGGTTTCTCCTGTGCCGGTCGATATGACGCCGCTGTTCGATGTGGCAAACCTGCTCTATTCCGGTCCCTGGGTGGCCGAGCGCTACCAGGCGATCCGCCCCATCATCGAAAAGATGCCGGGGGCGCTGCATCCGACCACGCTGAAGATCATCGGCGGGGCGGTGAACTATTCGGCGGCGGATGCCTTCGCGGGCATGTACCGGCTGAAGGAACTGGCCCGGAAGGCCGAACGTCTCTGGCGCGATATCGATGTTCTGATCGTGCCGACCTATCCGCGCCCCCGCACCCGCGCCGATCTGGATGCCGATCCCATCGGCCCGAACAGCGAGCTGGGCACCTACACGAATTTCGTCAATCTGCTGGATTTGTGCGCCATCGCGGTGCCGTCGCGCTGGCGGGCGGATGGTTTCCCCTCAGGCGTTACGCTGATCGCCCCGCAGGGGCGCGATGCTCTGATTTCGGCGTTTGGCGCCAAGCTCCATGCGGCGGCCGGGATCGCTATCGGGGCGACAAACACCCCGGTTCCATCGCCGGCGGAAGCCGCGCCCGCCGCCGGGCCGGACGAGATCGAAATCATGGTGGTCGGTGCGCATCTGTCGGGCATGGCGCTGAACCACGAGCTGATCAGCCGCCAGGCCCGTTTCCTGCGCGCTGTTGCGACGAAACCCGATTACCGGCTTTTCGCGCTCGCAGGCGGCCCGCCCTTCCGCCCTGGACTGATGCGTGTGGCCGCGGGCGAGGGCGTTGCCATCGACACCGAGGTCTGGGCCCTGCCCGCCGGGGCTTTCGGCAGCTTCGTCGCCGGTGTGCCATCGCCGCTGGGTATCGGCACCACACAACTGGCCGACGGCACCACGCCGAAAGGCTTCATTGTCGAGGCTGAAGGGCTGAAGGGCGCAACCGATATCTCCCATTTCGGGGGCTGGCGCGCCTATATGGCAGCGGCGAGTAAATAGGGCCGGCCGAAACAGCGCCGGGCGGCAATCGCAAATCCTGTCCAGAAACCAATAAATGCCGCCAATGCAATGTCTTGGCGGCGTTCGTCTGTCCGGGGCGTGGCCCTCTCCGGCAGGCACTATGCCTTGAGGCCCTTGTGCCGGACGGCCTGTGCCATATACTATACCGGAGTATATAGAGGGGCCTGTGAAGCGGTCATGCCGAACGATCCGGAAGACAAGAAGCGCGTGCTGGTCCGCGTCCGCCGCATTCGCGGGCAATGTGAGGCGCTCGAGCGCGCGCTCGATTCCGGGGCGGATTGCGGGCCGGTGCTGCAGCAGATCGCGGCCGTGCGCGGCGCCATCAACGGGCTGATGGCCGAGGTTCTGGAAACCTATATTCGCGAGGAATTCCCCGATTCCGGGGAGGGACCGGAAGCCCGGGGGAGTGAACTTCTCTCCCTCGTCAGGAGTTACCTGAAGTGAGGCCGCGCCCGCCCTTGACGAGAGCCGTTCTGTCAGACAGCCAATAAATGAAGCCAGTGAATGGAGACCGCATCATGAAATCCCGCGCCGCCGTTGCCTTCGGTCCCGGAAAGCCGCTCGAAATCGTCGAGATCGACGTCGCCCCGCCTAAGGCGGGCGAGGTGCTGATCCAGGTCAGCCATACCGGCGTATGCCATACCGACGCCTTCACCCTGTCGGGCGAGGATCCGGAAGGCCTCTTTCCCTGCGTGCTGGGGCATGAGGGCGCTGGCATCGTGTTGGAAGTCGGGGAGGGTGTCACCTCGGTGAAGCCGGGCGACCATGTGATCCCGCTCTATACCGCCGAATGCGGGAAATGCGAATTCTGCACCTCGGGCAAGACCAATCTGTGCGTCGCGGTGCGCGCGACGCAGGGCAAGGGCGTCATGCCTGATGGCACCACGCGGTTCTCCTATAAGGGCGAGCCGGTCTATCACTATATGGGCTGCTCCACCTTCAGCGAGTACACGGTCGTGGCCGAGGTGTCGCTGGCGAAGATCAACCCGGAGGCCAATCACGAGCAGGTCTGCCTGCTGGGCTGCGGCGTGACCACCGGCATCGGCGCGGTGCACAACACCGCCAAGGTGCAGGAAGGCGATTCGGTCGCGGTGTTCGGGCTGGGCGGCATCGGCCTCGCGGTCATTCAGGGCGCGCGCCAGGCCAAGGCGGGGCGGATCATCGCCATCGACACCAATCCGGGCAAGTTCGAGCTGGCGAAGCAGTTCGGCGCCACCGACTGCGTCAATCCGAAGGACCACGACAAGCCGATCCAGCAGGTCATCGTCGAGATGACGGGCTGGGGCGTCGATCACTCTTTCGAATGCATCGGCAATGTGAATGTCATGCGCGCCGCGCTGGAATGCGCGCATCGCGGCTGGGGCCAGTCGGTCATCATCGGCGTCGCCGGCGCCGGGCAGGAAATCTCCACCCGTCCGTTCCAGCTGGTGACCGGCCGGCGCTGGCTGGGCACCGCCTTCGGCGGGGTGAAGGGCCGCAGCCAGCTGCCGGGCATGGTCGAGGATGCGATGAAGGGCAAGATCGAGCTGGCCCCCTTCGTCACCCACACCATGGCGCTGGAGAAGATCAACGACGCCTTCGATCTGATGCATGAGGGCAAGTCGATCCGCTCGGTGGTCCACTACTGAACCCATAACCGACCGGCTGCGCCCAAGGAAACGATATGGAACTCACCGAAAGCCACCTCATCTGCGGCGGCACGCAGACCGTCTGGCGGCACGAGTCCAGCACGCTCGGCTGTGAGATGACTGTCGCCGTCTATGTGCCGCCTCATGCCGAGGGGGCACGGCTGCCGGCAATCTACTGGCTGTCGGGCCTGACCTGCACCGAGCAGAACTTCATCACCAAGGCCGGCGCGCAGCGCTATGCGGCCGAGCATGGAATCGTTCTGGTGGTGCCGGACACCAGCCCGCGCGGCGGGGATGTCGCCGACGACCCGGCCTATGATCTGGGCAAGGGGGCGGGGTTCTATCTGAACGCCACGCAGGCCCCCTGGTCCGCCCATTACCGCATGTATGATTATATCGTCGAGGAACTGCCGGCGCTGATCGAGGCGCATTTTCCGGTGAGCGACAGGCGCGGCATCATGGGGCATTCGATGGGCGGGCACGGCGCGCTGGTCATCGCGCTGCGCAATCCGGGCCGCTACGCGGCGGTTTCCGCCTTTTCGCCGATCGTGGCGCCGTCGCAGGTGCCCTGGGGCCGCAAGGCGTTCACCGCCTATCTGGGCGAGGACGAGGCAGAATGGGCGGCCTATGACGCGACGGCCCTGCTGGAAGGGGCAAAGGAGCGGCTGCCGATCCTGATCGACCAGGGCGAGGCCGACGATTTCCTGGCAAAACAGCTGAAGCCGGAGATCTTCGCTGCGGCGGCGGCGCGCCTCGGTCATCCGCTGGAGCTGCGGATGCAGCCCGGCTACGACCACAGCTATTATTTCATCGCCAGCTTCATCGGCGACCATATCGCCCATCACGAGAAGTCGCTGAACGGCGGTCGCTGAACGGGAAGCCGGCAGCGGCCCCCAGTCCATGATCTGACGGTCATACGCCTATGCCTGAAAAGGGCGTTGCACCTGCCTGAAAGTCTAAGCAGACTTCCCCGGATCGGGCGTGTGCATCCGCACGGCCCTGCCACATATCTCCCGACCGGATGAGGCCCATGATGAGCGCCCGAAACGACATGCCCTATTGGTGGGAAGCGGCCGAGCCTGCGGAAGCGGCAACCGGCGCGCCGCCTGCCAGGGCCGATATCGTGATCGTCGGCGGCGGCTATACCGGCATGGGGGCCGCGATTCCGCTGGCGCGGGCCGGCCGCGAGGTCGTCGTGCTGGAGCGCGACCGCCCGGGCGATGGCGCGTCCAGCCGCAATGGCGGTATCACCAGCGGCAATATCCGGCATTCCTTTTCCAGCCTGATCGAGAAATACGGTCTGGAGCAGGCAAAGGCGTTCTATGCCGAAGGCGTCGTCGCGCGCCAGGAACTCTATGACTTCATCGAGGCCGAGAAGCTCGACTGCGATTTCCAGCCGACTGGGCGCTTCAGTGGCGCGATGCGGCCGGAAATCCTGGACACGATGAAACGGGAAATGGCGCTGCTGCACGAGCATGTCGGCATCGAGCCGACCATTGTCGAGCGCCAGGACGTGCATGATGAGATCGGCTCCGATCTCTATCATGGCGGCGTGCGCCGCGCCGATATCGGCGGCATCCACCCGGCCAAGCTGCACCGCGAGCTGCGCCGTGTTGCCGAGGCTGCGGGGGCAGGCATCTATAGCGGCATCGGCGTCACCGATATCCGCTGTATTGGCAGCGCGTTCGAAGTGACGACCCCGAAAGGCAGGATCCAGGCGGCGCATGTCATCGTTGCCACCAACGGCTACACCGACAAGGGCCTACCCTGGCTGCGCCGCCGGCTGGTGCCGGTGATTTCCGAAATGATCGCGACGGAACCGCTCAGCCCGAACCTGATGCAGAGCCTGATGCCGAAGCGCCAGATGCACGGTGAGACCCGCCAGCTCGGCTATTATTATCGGCCATCGCCCGATGGCAAAAGCATCCTGCTGGGCGGCCGGCGCTATGCCAGCGATGCCGATGCGGCGCGCGAGCGGCTGCGCCAGGGGCTGATCGAAATTTTCCCGGAACTGAACGATGTGAAACTGTCACACCACTGGTTCGGCTTCGTCGCCTTCCCGATGGACCAGCTGCCGAAGCTGACGGTCCATGACGGCGTCGTCTATGCCACCGGCTTCTGCGGCTCCGGCGTGGTCTGGGCGCGCTGGATGGGCATGAAGGCGGCGGCCCTTGTACTGGAGAAGGAAGAAACTTCTGCCTTCTACAGCGACACGCTCCGCCGTATCCCCTTCTATAACGGCAAGCCCTGGTTCCTGCCGGTGATGATGAACTGGTACAAGCTGAAGGACCGCCTGACCGGCACCATGAAGTAGCCGCCGTCGGTCGCCACGGTTACGACGGGTCTTCCTGTCCGCCGTTCAGCATGTCGTAGAGCAGTCCCAGCGCCGCATTGTCGAGATCAGCATGGCCGGCATTGCACAGACCGGTCATCAGCTGGTGCGCGAGCCCGGTCGCCGGCTGGTAGCGCCCGTAATGCGCGCCGACCGCAGTGGCGATTCCCAGATCCTTCTTCATCAGCGCGGCGCGGAATCCGCCTTGCAGCGTGCCTTCCAGATAGCGCAGCCCGTGGCCTTCCAGCACGCCGCTGCGTCCGGTCCCGGTGGAGACCACCTCGCGCATCAGCTTCGGGTCGATGCCGGCGGCGCGGGCGATGCCGACGGCCTCGCACACCCCCATCAGATTGATTGCGACCATCAGCTGGTTGCAGGCCTTCAGCGCCTGTCCGGCGCCCTGCGGGCCGACATGATGGATGTTCTTGCCCATTGCCGCGAAGGCGGGCCGGGCGCGCTCCACCACGGCTTCCTCGCCGCCGATCATGATGGTTAGCGTGCCCTCATCCGCGCCCTTCTTGCCGCCGCTGATCGGCGCGTCGAGGAAATCCGCCCCCGCATCTTTCAGCCCGGCGGCGATCTCCTGCGCCTCGAACGGCGCGATGGTCGAGCAATCGACCAGCAGCCCGCCTTTCCAGCCATCCGCTGCCAGCCCGTCCTCGCCAAGGGCGACACCGCGCACGGCGGCGGCGTCCGGGACACAGGAAATCACCAGCTTGCACTGCGCCGCCAGGGCCTTCGGCGTGTCGGCGATCGCGGCGCCCAGTGCCTTGAAACTTTCCGCCTTGGCCGCGTCGCGAGTCCAGATTGTCAGCGCGAATCCCGCCTTCAGCAGGTTGCGGGCCATGCCATTGCCCATCACGCCAAGGCCGATGAAACCGATCTTTTCAGCCATGAGATTGCTGTCCTCCCTCTACGGTCCTGAGATGCCGGTGCGCTACGCGTCGGCAGGCTACCGGTTGATAAACTAGACCCTATCAGCGCAGGATCGACCCGTATCGGCTCAACCGTGGTGGGGGGCGTCAGATCTGCTTGTACATGATCGTGGTCGCGTCCAGCCGGTCGCTGGCGACATCGCGGGAAAAGCCCGGGATGATGCCAGCGGTGCGGTAGCCGAGCGCCGTGTAGAGCGGCTCCGCCTTGTCGCCGGTGCGGGTGTCCAGGGTTATGAGGCTGCGGCCGCGTGCGCGGGCCGCTTCCTCCAGCGCCAGCATCAGGGACCGGGCGATGCCGAGGCGGCGGCAATCGGGGTGGACGATCAGCTTGTTCACCTCCGCCCGGTGCGGCTGGTTCGGCGGCGTGTCGAGATTGAGCTGCACCGATCCGGCAAGACGCCCCTCATGCCGGGCGACGAACAGGACCCGGCTGCCATCGGCAAGGCCGGGCTGTACCTTGCGCCGCCAGAAGACTTCACTGTCGCCGATCCCGAAGGGCTGCACGAAGCTGATGCTGGCCCCGGCGGCAACACAGGCATGCAGCAGATCAGCCAGTTCGCCCAGGCGGTCTGCAAAAATCTCGGCTGAAAGGGTGGAGATTTCGGTCTGCCCGGTGGCCAGCATGGGTGCCCTCATAGAATAAAGATCAGATAGCGCGCGCCGCTGTGTGGCGGCGTGGCGAAGACGCTGGCCCCGAACAGCTGGTAGCGCAGACAGTCGCCGGGTTGCAAATCGTGGGTGCGCTCGCCGAGCGTGACGGCCAGCACCCCTTCCAGCAGCACGATATGGTGTTCCAGCCCCGGACGCGGCGGGCGGTCATAGGCAATCCGTGCGCCGGGGGCGAGCCTGCCTTCCAGCACTTCGCCGGCCAGAGATTGTGCCGGCGGCGAGACCGAGCGCCGGTGGAATCCGCTTTCCGCATCGTGCCAGACCGGCTGCCCCGCGCGCGGCACCAGCGGGGCGAACTCCGCCTCCACCAGATGCATCAGCCGGGACAGGGTCAGGCCATAGGCGGCGCAGAGCTGCCCCAGCACCCTGGCGGTCGGGCTGACCTCGGCCTTTTCCAGGCGTGACAGGGTGGCACGGCTGATGCCGCTGCGCGCGGCCGTCTCGTCCAGTGTCCAGCCGCGCTCGCCGCGCAGGGCGCGCAGGCGCTGCGCAAGCCGGTCCTCGATGGTGTGGGTATCGGTGAGAGTGCTGTCCATATAAGAGAAAATTTCTCAAATATGGATTTCGGTCAAGCGGGAATCGCTTTCGCAAGGCGCTTGACGCCGCGCGCCACACTCGATTTTAGTAAAATTCATTATTTCGACCGGCAGCATCTGGACGAAGAGGTTGATGGCATGCGGGTGGCGCGGTTTCTGCTGGCGGTCGGATATCTGGTGGTGGCGGCCGGGGCTGTCGGCTTCGCGGCCTATAGCATCCAGTCCGAACGGGCGCGGCTGGAGCAGCGCATCAACGAGCAGGCGGTGCAGGTGCGGGGGCGTGTCGATTATATGATCGGCACGGCGAAGGTGCTGGTCGAGCTGATGCAGAAGCTGGCCATCGATTACCGCGCCAGCCGGCCGGATTTCTCACCGCCAAGCGATCTCTATCTGGGGCTCCGGGAGGAGCCGGATGGCCGCTATCATCTCGACATGTCGTCGCGCGGCATCAATCCGCTGGATATCGGCAACCTCACCGGCCTTGGCGGGCTGGAAGGGCGGGGCGACGGTTTCCTGGCGGAAGTCGAGATGGCGTTGTCGCTGCACACGGTATTCCGGCTGGCGGCGGAACGGCTGCCGAATATCCCGTGGATCTATTACGTCTCGGCCAGCCGTTTCGAGTTCGTCTATCCCTGGGTGCCGTCGGCTGAGCTGACCTATGCCGACGAGGATCTGGAGAAGCCCTATTTCCAGCTCGGAACGCCGGCACTCAACCCGTGGGGAGCCGAATATTTCACGCCGGTCTATGAGGATGATGGCGGCCGGGGGCCGGTCGCCACCATCGGCCGCCCGGTCTATATCGACGAACGCTTCGAAGGTATCGTCGCGGTGGATATCACGCTGGATCATCTGCTGCGGCTGCTGAATGGGTTCCCGGTCGATTATGGCTATCTGAATCTGGTGCCCCGTGGCGGGGGCCGGTTCTGGTTTGACAGCCGGCCCTTGGCGCAGGATACCAGGCTGATCGACCTGACCCGCGCGCCCTGGAGTCTGGAGCTGACGCCGCCGCCCGGCGGATATACCGTGCAGGTGGTTCAGGAAAGCGCCATTCCGATCACCGCATCGGCCCTGATCCTCCTCATGCTGGGCGCCTTCGAATGGCGCCGCCGCGTTGCCGCCAGGATCGAGGCGCAGCGCCAGGCCCTGGCCGAGGCCAATGCCGAGCTGCAGGTGGCGCGGCGCCAGGCCGAGGCGGCGACCGAGGCCAAGTCCACATTCCTCGCTTCCATGAGCCACGAAATCCGCACGCCGATGAATGGCGTCATGTCGATGGCCGAATTGCTGGACCAGACGCCACTGACCGACGAGCAGCGCGGGATGAGTGCGATCATCCGGCAATCCTCGGCGGCCCTGCTCGGCATCATCAACGACATTCTGGACTTCTCCAAGATCGAGGCTGGCAAGCTGGATATCGAGATGCTGTCCATCGACCTGTCGGAGATCGTCGAGGATGTCGGCGACCTGCTGGCGTTGCGGGCGGAGGAGAAGGGGCTGCATCTTGTCGTCGATATCGACCCGCGCCTGCCGGGCCGACTGCAGAGCGATCCGACGCGGTTGCGCCAGATCCTGCTCAATCTCGGCGGCAATGCCGTGAAATTCACCGAGGACGGATATGTCGTCATCCGCGTGGCCCTGCCGGATGACGCCGTGCCGGCCGCCGGTGACACCGTGCCGGTCCGGCTTGAAATCATTGATAGCGGCATCGGGCTGACGCCGGAGCAGCAGGGCAGGCTGTTCCAGCCCTTCATGCAGGCCGACAGCTCGACTGCACGGAAGTTCGGCGGCACCGGTCTTGGCCTGTCGATCTCGCACCGGCTGACGGAAATGATGGGCGGGCGCATCGGCGTGGACAGCGAAGCCGGCAAGGGATCGGTGTTCTGGGTCGAGCTGCCGATGCCGGTCATTGAGGCGGCAGCACCCCGGCCGGAAGTGGATATCGCCGACGCCCGGCTGGCACTGGTCGGCCTGCCGGCACCGCTCAACGCCGCCATCGCCGGCTACATGCGGTTCGCCGGGGCGCCGGCACCGCACGCTTACCCGGATGGCGCGGCCGCGCTGGCGGCGCTGACCGGCGCCGACCCGCAGGCCGATCTGGTGCTGATCGAGGCGGCGCTGCCGGACATGCCGGGCTTCGCCCTTGTCCGCGCGCTGCAGGGGGCGCCGGGCGAGGCTGGCCCCAGACTGGCGCTGGTGGCCTCCCGCCGGCTGTTCTCGACGATCTCGGAGGCGGAACGGCGCGGCCTGCTGGTCACGCTGCTACATCCGCTGCGGCGGGCCCGGCTGTGGAATGCGGTCGCTGCCGCCATGGGGCGGGCGGCCTTGCAGACGCGCGGACACATGTTGGCCGGGGCCGAGGAAATGCAGCCGCCGACGCTGGACGAGGCGCGGGCGGAGCAGGCGGTGATTCTGGTCGCGGAGGATAATCCGACGAACCAGACGGTGATCAGCCGGCACCTGTCGCGGCTTGGTTATGCGCATGAGATCGCCGCGAACGGCCGGCTGGCGCTTGAGCGGCTGGAGGCAGAGACCGGCTACGGGCTGCTGCTGACCGATTTCCACATGCCGGAGATGGATGGCTTCGAACTGACCGCCGCGATCCGCGCGAAAGAAGCGCCGGGGTCAGCACCCCTGCCCATCGTCGCCCTGACCGCTGATGCGCTGGCCGGTACCGAACAGCAATGTTTCGAGGCCGGCATGAATGGCTATCTGACGAAGCCGATCAACAGCGCGGCGCTGGCCCGCATGTTGGAGGAGATGCTGCCGCAGGCACAGCCGCTGCGCCGGCCGAAAAGCACCGATGCGCCTTCTTCCCCTCCGGTGGCGGCAGCACCTGCCATCGATCCGGACATATTGTCGCTCGACCGGCTGGCGGAGAGCTTCGGCGCGATCGATGACGAGGCCATCGCCTTCCTGCGCCGCTTCGCCGAGGACGTGCCGGCGCGGCTGGTCCGGCTTGATGCCGCCCTGCAGGCCGGCGATGCCACCGCCGCGCGGCATGAGGCGCATGCGCTGAAGGGGGCGGCCCTTTCAATCGGGGCGACGCGCCTGGGGCTGACGGCATCGGACCTGCAGGATGTGCTGGATGCCGGTGATATGGACACAGCGGAACTGCTGGCATCGTCATTGCCGGACAGCGCTGAGGAGTTGCAAGCCGTCGTGGAGAGGCTGGGTTGAAAATGCCAGGGAGAACAGGGTGAGCGTCAATTTCGGAGCGTTGAAGATCGTCATCATCGAGGATGAGGATTTCATCCGCGTGCTGATCCGGCGGCTTTTGCATCAGCTGGGAGTCGAGCTGATCTATGAGGCGAAGGAAGGCGGCGAGGGGCTGAAGGAGGTGGTGCGCACGCGCCCCGACATCGTGTTCTGCGACATCCATATGGAGCCGGTGGACGGACTCGCCTTCCTTACCAGGCTGCGGGCGCTGCCGATGGGGCTGGTGAAGGACACGCCGGTCGTGTTCCTGACGGCGGACGCGCAGCAGGAGACGGTGATGAAGGCGAAAAAGCTCTGGGTAAATGGCTATCTGGTGAAGCCGGTTTCCCTGCAATCCATCGAGAAGCGGATTGTGAGCCTGTTGGCTAGTTAGGGATTCTCCTTGTTTTCACGACGCCCGCCCGGCCCTGAGCGCAGCCTTGCAATAAAATCGCAGGGGGTATGCAGAAAGGGGGTGCGCGACGAGAAATGCTACATTAGCATGTCATCGCTCCTTACAGTTTCCGTGCTGGAATCTGGGGGCATTCACTCGAACCACAATCGAGGGGGAGGTTCTCATGAAAGAACGGGAACTCAGGGGGCTTATCAACAAGGTCAAGCACGGCAAGCTGTCACGCCGTGGGTTCATTTCACGCATGGTCATGCTGGGGCTGACCGCCCCGCTAGCGAGCCAGATGCTGCTTTCCGCCGGTGTTGCGCAGGCGAAGAGCGCCATGGAATACAAGCCGACCAAGGCGGGTGGTGGCGGTACGCTGAAACTGCTCTGGTGGCAGGGGCCGACGCTGCTGAACCCGCATTTTGCGGTTGGAACCAAGGATCAGGACGGTTCGCGCATCTTCTACGAGCCGCTGGCCGCCTGGGCGCCGGACGGTACGCTGATACCGATTCTCGCGGCGGAAATCCCGACCCGCGAGAATGGCGGCCTGTCCGAGGACGGCAAGTCCGTCACCTGGAAGCTGAAGCAGGGCGTCACCTGGCATGACGGCAAGCCGTTCACCGCCGACGACTGTGTGTTCAACTGGGAATATGGCCGCGATCCGGCGACCGCCTCGGTGACCAGCGGTACCTACCGCGATGTCGAGGTGGAGAAGGTCGACAGCCACACCGTGAAGGTGATGTTCAAGAAGCCGACGCCGTTCTGGGCCGATGCCTTCGTCGGCAACCGCGGCTGCCTCATCCCGAAGCATCTGTTCGCCGAATATGCCGGCGCGAAATCGCGTGAGGCGCCGGCCAACCTGGCGCCGGTGGGCACCGGGCCGTTCAAGTTCGTCGAGTTCAAGCCGGGCGATCTGGTGCGCGGCGAGCGCAACCCGAACTACCATGTTTCCAACATGCCCTATTTCGACGCCATCGAGATGAAGGGCGGCGGCGATGCCGTGTCAGCGGCCCGCGCGGTCATCCAGACCGGCGAGTACGACTATGCCTGGAACATGCAGGTCGAGGATTCGATCCTGAAGCGGCTGGAAGATGGCGGCCGGGGCAAGGTCGTGGTCTTCGAAGGCGGTTCCATCGAGCATATCCAGCTGAACAATACCGATCCCTGGACCGAGGTTGAGGGCGGCGAGCGGTCCAGCATGAAGACCAAGCATCCGTTCCTGACCGATCCGGCCGTGCGGCAGGCGCTGAACCTGCTGGTCGATCGCCAGTCGGTGCAGGATCATATCTATGGCCGCGGCGGCGTTGCCACCCGCAACTTCCTGAACAATCCGCCGGCCTTCCGCTCCAAGAAAACCACCTTCGAGTTCAATATCGAAAAGGCCATCAAGATTCTGGAGGATGGTGGCTGGAAGGTCGGCAGCGGCGGCATCCGCGAGAAGGATGGCAAGCAGCTGAAGATGGTCTATCAGACCTCGATCAACGCGCCGCGCCAGAAGAACCAGGCCATCGTGAAACAGGCTTGCCAGAAGGCGGGCATCGACCTTGAGCTGAAGTCGATCACGGCGTCCGTGTACTTCTCTTCCGATGTCGGCAATCCGGACACCTACACGAAGTTCTATTGCGACATCCAGATGTACACCACGGGCCAGCCGCAGCCCGATCCGGCGCTGTTCATGAACCAGTTCACCACGTGGGAGATCGCCACGATGGAGAACAAGTGGCAGGGCCGCAACATCACCCGCTGGTACAATGAGGATTACGACAAGCTGTACCGCGAGGCGGAGGGTGAACTGGACCCGGTGAAGCGGGCGGCCCTGTTCATCGCCATGAACGATCTGGTGATCGAGAACGTGGTCAATATTCCGGTCATCTATCGTCCCGGCGTTGCCGCGGCCTCCAACAAGCTGCACTGCCAGCCCAGCGGCTGGGACAGCAGCCTGTGGAATGTGAGGAGCTGGTACCGCGACGCCTGAGAAGTCCATATCCGGACGGGGCCGGCCATAAAGGCCGGCCCTTCTTCCCGATTCTCTGCCGCTGCGGAGTGACCCGAACGTGAGTCAGTATCTTATCCGCCGTCTTTTGGTGGCGTTGCCAAGCTTGCTTGGAATCAGCATCGTGCTGTTCACCGTGCTGGCCCTGGCACCGGGCGATCCCTTCGAGGAACTCGCCACCAATCCGAACATTCCGCCGGAAGTCCGCGCCAATCTGCGAGAGCAGTTCGGCCTCGACGATCCGGTGTGGGAACGCTATGTACGCTGGCTGTTCGCCATGCTGAATGGCGACTGGGGGTTCTCCTTCGTCAGCCGCGTCGATGTCGATGTGCTGATCCTGCAGCGCCTGCCGGCGACCCTGATCATCATCGGCCTGTCGCAGGTGCTGGCGCTGGCGATTGCGCTGCCGGTCGGCGTCTATTCCGCGACCCGGCCCTATTCGGTGTTCGACCAGGTTGCCAATACGCTGGCCTTCATCGGCTTCTCCCTGCCAACCTTCTTCACCGGCCTGCTGTTCATTCTGATCTTCTCGATCTATCTGGACTGGCTGCCCTTCGTCTACAGATCGGATGTGGAGGCGACAGGCTTTGCCTGGCTGTGGGAGCATTTCAAGCAGTCGATCATGCCGATCGCCGTGCTGGGGCTGTTCCAGGGGGCGTCCTGGACGCGCTTCGTGCGTTCCGCCGTGCTCGACGTGATCCGGCTGGATTACGTCACTACGGCGCGGGCCAAGGGGCTGCGCGAACGCATCGTCGTCGTGAAGCATGTGGTGCGCAACGCGCTGATCCCGGTGGTTACGCTGGTGGCCCTGCAGATGCCCATCGTGTTCGGCGGCGCCATCGTGACCGAGCAGATCTTCCGCATCCCCGGCATCGGTTCGCTGCTCATCAGCGCCATCCTGGCGAACGACACGCCGGTCATAATGGCGGTGACCTTCGTGTTTGCCTGTCTCGTCATTCTCTTCAACCTGATCGCGGACCTGCTCTATGGCTGGCTCGACCCCCGTATCTCCTACCGCTGACGCGGTCGTCCCGGCCGTGGCCAGGGCGAAGCACATCTCGCCGGGCCTGGAGGCCTGGCGGCGGTTCCGCCGTCACAAGCTGGCGGTGGTCAGTGCCGGCATCCTGATTTTCATGGTGCTGGCGGTGCTGGTCGGTCCGTTCTTCTGGACCGTGCCGATCAACGAGATCGATTTCTCCTCGCAGCTCGAAGGCCCGTCCTGGGCACACCCGCTGGGCACCGACGATCTCGGGCAGGATCTGCTGTCCCGCATGCTCTATGGCGGGCGTATCTCGCTGGCGGTCGGTCTTGCCGCCATGATGGTCGCTGTCTTCGTCGGCACCCTGGTCGGGGCGATCGCCGGCATTGCGCGCGGCAGCGTCGATACCGCGCTGATGTGGCTGACCGACCTGTTCCTGTCGTTGCCGCAGCTGCCGCTGCTGCTGCTGGTGATCTACCTGTTCCGCGATACGCTGAAGGAGATCGCCGGACCGGAGGTCGGCGTGTTCATCCTGATCGTCATCGTCATCGGCGGCTTGCGCTGGATGCCGGTGGCCCGGCTGGTGCGCGCGCAGTTCTTCTCCCTGCGCGAGAAGGAGTTCGTCGAGGCGGCCCGGGCGCTCGGCGCCTCCACGCCGCGCGTGGTGGTGCGCCACATCCTGCCGAATTCGCTGGGGCCGGTGATCGTTGCCGGCACCATCGATGTGGCGGCGGCGATTATCGCCGAATCGACGCTGTCCTTCCTTGGCCTGGGGTTCCCGCCGGACATCCCGACCTGGGGTCGGCTGCTGTATGACGCCAAGGATTATCTCGATTTCGCGCCGCATTGGGCGATCTTTGCCGGGGCGGCGATCTTCCTGGCGGTGCTCACCATCAATTTCATTGGCGACGGGCTGCGCGACGCGCTCGACCCGCGCAAGGTCATGTAGGGAGTTGCCGAGGATGACCGAACCGGCTGCGGGCGGCGACGCCCTGCTGCGCATTCGCGGGCTGAAGACCCATTTCAAGACCGATGATGGCTGGGTCCGCGCGGTGGATGGCGTTGATCTGACGCTGAACCGGGGCGAGACGCTGGGCGTGGTCGGCGAATCGGGCTGCGGCAAGACCGTCACCGCCATGTCGGTGCTGAAGCTGATCCCGATGCCGCCGGCCAAGATCGTCGAGGGGGAAATCCTCTGGCAGGGCCGCGACATCGTGAAGCTGGATGCCGACGAGATGCGCAAGATCCGCTCGAAGGAGATTGCCATCGTCTTTCAGGAGCCGATGACCAGCCTGAACCCGGTCTATACGGTGGGCGAGCAGATTGCCGAGGTGGTGCGCCTGCACGAGAATCTCAGCCGCCGCGATGCGATGGACAAGGCTGTGGAGATGCTGCGGCTGGTGAACATCCCGACGCCGGAACGAAGGGTGCGCGACTATCCGCACCAGTTTTCCGGCGGCATGCGCCAGCGCGTGATGATCGCCATGGCGCTGTCCTGCAATCCGCAGCTGCTGATCGCCGACGAACCGACCACGGCGCTGGACGTGACGATCCAGGCGCAGATTCTCGATCTGCTGGCCGAGATGAAGGAACGGCTCGGCATGGCGGTCATGCTGATCACCCATGCGATGGGTGTGGTCGCCGAGGTGACGCAGCGCGTCGTCGTCATGTATGCCGGCAAGGTGGTGGAGGAGGGGCCGGTCGAGCGCATCTTCGCCAACCCGCTGCACCCTTATACGCAGGGGCTGATCCGCTCGATCCCGCGCATCGATCTGGCCGCGGTGAAGAAGACACGGCTGGAGGCGATCGCCGGCACCGTTCCCAGCCTGCTGAATCCGCCGGCCGGGTGCCGTTTTGCCGCGCGCTGCAAGCAGGTGCGGCCGGAATGCACGGTGGAACTTCCGGTGCTGCGCGAAATCGAACCGGGCCACAAGGTGGCCTGCATTCTTTACTGATCCGGGGGATTGGACGCGATGACCGAACCGCTTCTGAAGGTCCGGAATCTGGTGAAGCATTTTTCTGTCCGGGGCGGCATCCTGGGGCGCGAGGTGGACCGCGTGCATGCCGTGGATGGCGTCAGTCTGGAGCTTGACGCCGGCGAGACGCTGGGCGTGGTCGGCGAATCGGGCTGCGGAAAATCGACCACCGGGCGCTGCATCCTGCGGCTGATCGAGCCGACCTCGGGCGAGGTCTGGTTCGAGGGCAAGGATGTTATGGCGCTGGACCGCAAGGGGCTGGCCGCGCTGCGCCGCGACATGCAGATCATTTTCCAGGATCCCTATGCCTCGCTGAACCCCCGCATGACGGTGGGGTCGATCATCGGCGAGGCGCTGATCATCCACAATCTGGTGAACAGCCGGCAGGAATTCGAGGACCGGATCGTCGATCTGCTGGAGACGGTGGGCCTGAACGCCGATCACATGCGGCGCTTTCCGCATGAATTTTCCGGCGGCCAGCGCCAGCGCATCGGCATTGCCCGCGCCCTTGCCGTCAGCCCGAAGCTGATCGTCTGCGACGAGCCGGTCTCCGCGCTCGACGTGTCGATCCAGGCGCAGGTCATCAATCTGCTGGAGGATCTGCAGGAGAAATTCAGCCTCACCTACCTGTTCATCGCCCATGATCTGTCGGTGGTGGAGCATATCAGCACGCGGGTCGCGGTGATGTATCTCGGCCGCGTGGTGGAGATCGCCCCGGCCAACGAGC
Source organism: Oceanibaculum nanhaiense (assembly GCF_002148795.1). Lineage (NCBI taxonomy): Bacteria > Pseudomonadati > Pseudomonadota > Alphaproteobacteria > Rhodospirillales > Oceanibaculaceae > Oceanibaculum > Oceanibaculum nanhaiense. The sequence goes on from NZ_MPOB01000007.1 coordinate 63,985, forward strand.
TTTATACCAACCCGCTGCACCCCTATACCGAGGCGCTGCTCTCGGCGGTGCCGATTCCCGACCCGACGGTGGCGCGCAACCGCATCATGCTGCAGGGCGATGTGCCCAGCCCGATCAACCCGCCACCGGGCTGCCATTTCCACACACGCTGCCCGATCAAGCAGATGCCTTTATGCGGCACCGAACGGCCGGAACTGAAGCAGACCAAGGAAGGGCACTGGGTGTCCTGCCATCTGCGCGGCTGAGTCCGTCAGCTTCTGGTGCGACCGGCCAGCCACAGAACCGGCAGCAGCACGACCCCGACGGCTGTTCCGATGCCGACCGCACCGCCGATCAGCGCGACGTAATCCGCCAGCACGGCGATATGGCGGAAGCTGGCATCTGTCCAGAGCGGCAGCAGCAGCGCCGTCAGCAGCGCCGCGGCGATGCCTGCCAGCAAGGCGATAAAACGCGGCTTGCCGCGATCCGCTGGCGGTGCCGCGCGCAAGGCCAGGATTGACAACACGATCCAGCCGGCGGCCAGCGCCACCAGCAGGTAGAGCCAGGCGCCAAAAAATTCCAAGGCGCTGAAATAGACGGTTCCCATCGACAAGCCGGACATGGCGTTCTCCCTTAACCGAAACCGCGCAGCATGGCGGCATAGACCGGCCGCAGCGCCTTTTCCTCGACAATCCAGGCGGCCCAGCTTTCCGCCAGCGGGTCGATCAGCGGCAGGGTTGGAATCAGCCGCCCTTCATAATCGAACTCGACCAGCATCGCCTGACCAATCCGGGTGATCATCGGGCAGGAGGTGTAGCCGTTATAGACGGCGGACGGCGGCTTGCCCGCCATGGTGTCGATCAGATTCTGCACCGCGACCGGCGCCTGCCACTTCACGCTGGCGGCCGTCTTGCCGCGCGGCACGCCATTCACGTCGCCGACGCCGAAGATGTTGGGATAGCGGCGGTGCTGCAGCGTGTCGCGGTCCACCTCCAGCCAGCCCTGGGCGGCGAACGGGCCTTCCTTCCAGCTCAACGGGCCATCGGCGACCGGCGGCGCGGCGCGCATCGGCGGTACCACATGCAGGAAGTCATAGCGCATCTCCACACTCTCCGCCCCGTGGCGGAAGCGGGCGATGCGGCGGCCGGGATCGACGGCTTCCAGCACATGGCTGTAGGCGACCGAGATATCGCGCCCGGCGAACAGCTCCTTCACCTTCTCGTTCACCGGCTTCACGCTGAACAGCGTGCCGTCATGCGCGGCATAGGTCACTCGCGCGCGGGACCGCATGCCGGTCTCGCGCAGCCGGTCGTCCGTGATGAAGGTCATCTTCAGCGGCGCGCCGGCGCATTTCAGATCACCGGGCGGGCGGGTGAACACGGCGTCGCCGCCCTGCTCGCGGAAATGCGCCATCGCCTGCCAGGTGCGGAACGCGGCCTCCGGACCGGCATAGACGCTGCCGATACGATGCTCCGTGCCGATCAGCCCCTTTTCCATGCCCTCGATCAGGTCGTAGCGCAGATCGAGGCCGGTGGCGACGATCAGGAAATCGTAGGGTACCGCCGTGCCGTCCTTGGCCACGACACGGTTCGCCTCGGGATCGAATTCGGCGACCTGTGAGCGCACCCAGCGCACGCGGGAGGGAATGTAACGCTCATTCGCCCACTGCACCCGATCCGGACTCCACAACCCCGCTGCCACCAGCGTGAAACCCGGCTGGTAGAGGTGGGTGATGCGGTCGTCGATCAGGGTGATCTCCGCCCGGTCCAGACGGCGTGCCAGTTGCGCCGCTACCGCCAGGCCGGCGGCACCCGCCCCGGCGATGGCGATGCGGGCCGGTGTCTTTTGCGCCAGCGCCTGGGTACTGGCGCGTGACGAGGCAAGGGGAAGGCCCGCCGCCGCAACCGTTACCGCCAGCGTGGCCCTCAGGAAGGCGCGGCGGTCGAGCCGCGAGAAATCAATGTCCGGCATGGGGCGCATTCCTCCATTTCCGAGGGGTGGGTGATTGCCGCCCCTCGCCATTATCGGCTTATATTTGAAAATATAAAGATATGAGCCCGATGCGCTCATTGATCTGGATCAAGCGGCCGGTCTGGAGGGTGATTCGGCCTTATACCGTCCGGGAAGACGCGGTCAGCCCTGTTCCGCCAGTTCCTCCAGCGCATCGAAATCGCGGATGTCGATATGGCTGGAGGGCAGCAGGGCGATCACGCCGCTCTGCTTCATCTTGGTGAAGACGCGGCTGGTGGTCTCGATGGTGAGACCGAGATAATCGCCGATTTCCGACCGCTTCATCGCCAGCGGGATCGGGGTCGGCTTCTGGCCGCGCCGCTCGGCCCGCCTGGAGAGCATCAGCAGGAAGGAGGCCAGCTTTTCCTGCGCCGTCTTGCGGCCCAGCAGGACCATCTGGTCCTGTGCCGCCGCCAGTTCGTTGCTGGCCATGCCGAACAGCCGTTTTTCCATCGTCGGGAATTTCTCCAGCGCCTCCTGCAGGGCCGGGCGCTTGAAACGGCAGACGGTTGCCGGCGTCAGCGCCTCGGCGCTGTAGCGATAGGTATGGTCGCTGCCCAGCCCCAGAAAATCCCCCGGAAACAGGAAGCCGGTGATCTGCCGCCGGCCGTCGGTCAGCAGCCGATAGACCATGATCGTGCCGGCGGTGATGTTGAACAGATGGTCGGCGGGGTCGCCCTCGCTGAACAGCGTACCGCCCGGCTCCAGCTGGCGTTCGCTGACGATACTCACCATGTGCTGCAAATCATCGTGGGTCAGCGGCGCACAGATGGTCAGGCCACGGACCTGACAGGCATTGCAGGGCGAACCGAGTGCCCCTTCCTGCCAGTCGCAATGGAGTTTTCCTGTGCTTGTCGCGCCGGTCACGAAAACCATCCTTCCACCGAAGGGCAAAGAGCCCCTGCGGGAACAGCAAGCCATCTCTGCCCGTCAAGTTCCAATGTTCATTCGGAACCGTAGCGTTGATGCAAATCAATGCCCTGCTTTCCGGACGATATCAGTATGCCCCACTAGGCACAACAAGGGGTGGCAGAGGTGCGTGCGTTTTCCATACGCCCGGTGACAGCGAATCTGGTCGAACAGGCCTTTCCTGTCGTGCAGGCGGCCGCGCCGGAAGTTACGCTCGAACAATGGCGGGCCTATGCCACCGGCTCGCCAGAAGAGGGGGCTACCGGCCTGACCGGCGCCTTCAACGAGCAGGATTATATCGTTGGCCTGTTTGCCTATCAGCGCGAGCAGCATCTGCATTATGGGCGCATCCTGCGCATCTGCCATCTGGCGGCGGTCGATCTGATCGATGCCGAACCGGTGCTGCTTGCACTGCTGCAGGCGATCGACGATCTGGCGCAGTCGCGGGGATGCGGGGCAATCCTGATGGCGACGCCGTCGAACTACATGAAGGTCGCGGCACATTGGCTGCATCCGCTGTTTGCGGCGCGCGGCTACCTGCTCGACAATCCGCAGATCCGCAAGGTGCCGACCTCCTAAATCTGCAGCACCATGCGCGCCAGGGCGGGGTCTTCCTCCGACTCCATCGCGGTGAATCCCAGGTCGCGGCAGAGCTGCAGCATGGGCTGGTTCTCGCGCAACACATCGCCGAACACTTCCCGGATGCCGCGCTGCCGTGCGTGCGCGATGATGAGATTCATCAGCCCATAACCGATGCCGCGCCCTTTCAGATCGCTGCGCACCAGGATGGCGTATTCCGCGCGTTCATTATCCGGGTCGCAGCTGATGCGCACCACGGCGGATATCTCCGCCTCCGGCGCCTGGCCATGCCCGGGGGTGGGGCTGAGGATGGGGCTGGCGATCAGCGCCATTTCCCGGTCATAGTCGATCTGGGTCAGGCGCGCGGCCAGCGCCGGCGGCAGCGATTTCAGCGGCGAGAAGAAGCGCATGCGGATATCCTCCGGCGCCAGCCTGGCGAACAGCGCCTGCAGCGCCGGGCCGTCCTCCGGCCGGATCGGCCGCACGGCATAGCGGCTGCCGTCGCGCACGACCATCTCCTGCTCCAGCTCCTGCGGATAGGGCCGGATCGCCAGCCTTGCGGTGCCGCTCCGCTCCGGCTTGGCCACCCGGATGCGGGCATCCAGCGCGATCACGCCCTTCTCGTCTGCCAGCAGCGGATTGATATCCAGCTCGGCGATCTCGGCAAAATCGCACACCAGCTGCGATATCTTGATGAGGGTCAGCGCGATGGCGTCCAGGTCGGCGGCGGGCCGGTCGCGGTAGCCGCGCAGCAGCCGGATGATCCGGGTTTCGGCCATCGTCTCGTGCGCCAGCTTCATGTTCAGCGGCGGCAGGGCGAGCGCCTTGTCGTCCAGCAGTTCGACCGCCGTGCCGCCCTGGCCGAACAGCAGCACGGGGCCGAACTGGCGGTCGTCGGTCATGCCGACGATCAGCTCGTGCGCATGCGTCCGGCGGATCATCGGCTGCACGGTGAAGCCCTCCAGCCGGGCCTTCGGCTGCCGGCGGCGGATCGTGGCCAGCATCGTCTCGGCCGCCAGGCGGGCTTCCTCCGGCGTTTCGAGATTCAGCGCCACGCCGCCGGCATCGGATTTATGGGTGATGTCGGGCGACAGGATTTTCAGCGCCACCGGCCCGGCCATCTCCTCGGCATGGGTGGCGGCCTCGGCCGGGGTGCGGGCGATGCGGGTCGGCACGACGGGGATCTGGTAGGCGGCCAGCACCTCTTTCGCCTCGGATTCCGACAGCCAGTCGCGCCCCTCGGCCAGGACCGCACCGAGAATTTTGCCGGCGCGGTCGCGGTCCGGCACGAAATTCTCCGGCAGCGAGGGCGGGGTTTCCATCAGCAGCGCCTGATTGCGCCGGAACTGCACCAGATCCATGAAGCCGCGCACCGCCTGTTCCGGTGTGGCGTAGGTCGGGATGCGCTGCTCGGTGAACAGGTGGCGGGCCTCGGCGGCGGCCGGATCGCCCAGCCAGTTGGTCAGCAGGGTACGCTTCGAGCCTGCCGCGGCGTCGATGATGGCGCGGGCGACCTCGGTGCTGTCGGCCACCGCCGTCGGGCAGTTCAGCACCAGCACGGCATCGCTGTTCGGGTCGGCCAGCAGCGCCTTCAGCGCCTCGGCATAGCGTGCCGGCGGGGCGTCGCCGATGATGTCCACCGGATTGCCGCGCGACCAGGTGGCGGGCAGCGCCGCGTCCAGCCGGGCCATCGTCTCCGGCGCCAGCTCGGCCAGCGTACCGTGGAAATCGATCAGCGCGTCGGTGGCCAGCACGCCGGGCCCGCCGCCATTGGTCAGGATCGCCAGCCGCTCGCCCTGCGGCGGCCGGGCCGTGGCCAGCGTCTCCACCGCATCGAACAGTTCGCGCATCTCATAGACGCGCAGCGCGCCGGCCCGCCGGAAGGCGGCGTCATAGACCGCATCGGACCCGGCCAGTGCGCCGGTGTGCGAGGCAGCCGCCCTTGCCCCCTCCGCATGGCGGCCGGCCTTGATGATGATGACCGGTTTCAGGCGGGCGCAGGCCCGCGCCGCCGACATGAATTTCCGCGCGTCGGTAACCGCTTCGATATAGAGCAGCACCGCCCTGGTGCCGGGATCGGCGGCCAGATAATCCAGCATGTCGCCGAAATCCACATCCGCCATGTCACCCAGCGACACGAAATGCGAGAAGCCGACGCTGCGTGCCGCCGCCCAGTCCAGCACGGCGGTCACCATGGCGCCCGACTGGGTGACGAAGGCGATGTCGCCGGCGCGCGGTGCTATATGTGCGAAGCTGGCGTTCAGCCCGGTGCCCGGCGCCATGATGCCCAGGCAGTTCGGCCCGACGATGCGCAGCAGGTGCGGTTTTGCCGCATCCAGCGCTGCCTGCCGCAGTGTGCCGCCGTTCCCGTTGCCATTGTGGTCGGGCGCACCCAGGCCGGCGGTGATGATGATGGCGGCTTTCGTGCCGCGCGCGCCCAGCTCGGCGATCAGGCCGGGCACGCTGTCCGGCGGGGTGCAGATCACCGCCAGATCGGGCGTCAGCGGCAGGCTGGCGACATCCGGGTAGGCCAGCACCCCTTCCACCGCGCGATGCTTCGGGTTGACCGGCATGACAGGCCCTTTGAATCCGGCGTTGAACAGGTTGCGCGCCACCACCGCGCCGACCGATCCGGCCCGCGTGCTGGCGCCGATCAGGGCCACCGAGGCGGGCTTGAAGAGATGTTCCAGATTGCGAACGCTCATGCGTGCTCTCCTGTCGGGGCGGTTAGCGTTTGCTCAGGCCACGCGCTTCATAGTCGCGCAGCGCCGCGCGGATCACCGGGGCCAGAATGTACAGTCCGGCCAGATTGGCCAGGGACATGGCGAAGATCATAGAGTCGGAGAATTCCAGCACCGATTCCAGATTCATTGTCGCGCCGATCACCACGAAGCCGCAGAAGATCAGCTTGAACAGAATGTCCAGCATGCGGTTCTCGCCCAGCAGATACGCCCAGCATTTGCTGCCGTAATAAGACCAGGCGACCAGGGTCGAAAAGGCGAACAGATTGACCGCCAGCGCCAGCACTGCCGGGAACCAGGAAAACGCGCTGGCGAAGGCGCTGGAGGTCAGCGCCACGCCGTTCACCGCACCGGGCGGCGGGATGACGCCGGTCACGATGATGACCAGCGCCGTCAGGGTGCAGATCACCACCGTATCGATGAAGGGCTCCAGCAGGGCGACATAGCCTTCGGTCACCGGCTCCTTCGTCTTCACCGCCGAATGGGCAATGGCGGCGGAACCGATGCCGGCCTCATTGGAGAAGGCGGCGCGCCGGAAGCCCTGGATCAGCGTGCCGAGGAAGCCGCCGGTCACCCCTTCCGGCGAGAAGGCGCCGCTGACGATCATGCCGAAGGCCCAGGGAATCCGGTCGTAATTGAGGATCAGGATGAGAAGGGCGGCGGTGCAGTAAACCGCGGCCATCAGCGGTACCAACTTCGAGGTGACCCGCGCGATCGAGCGGATGCCGCCGATGATGACGAGGCCGACCAGAACCGCCACGATCAGCCCGTACAGCCAGGCCTTGTCGGCGAAGAAGCTGGATGCGCCGCCGGTCGCGCCGACGAACTGGCTGTAGGCCTGGTTCACCTGGAACATGTTGCCGCCGCCCAGCGACCCGCCGATGCAGCAGACTGCGAAGAAGGCTGCCAGGAATTTTCCCAGCCGGGGCAGGCCGCGATCCGCCAGCCCGTGGCTGAGGTAATGCATCGGTCCGCCGGAAACCGACCCGTCTTCATTCACCCGCCGGTATTTCACGCCCAGCGTGCATTCGGCGAATTTCGAGGACATGCCGAGCAGGCCGGCGAGGATCATCCAGAAGGTCGCTCCCGGCCCGCCGACCGAGACGGCGACCGCCACGCCGGCGATGTTGCCCAGGCCGACCGTGGCGGCCAGCGCCGTCGAGAGCGCCTGGAAGTGCGAGACCTCGCCCGGCGCGCGGCTGGGCTCGCGCACCTTGCCGGTGACCAGCCGTACGGCATGGCCGAAGCCGCGCAGATTGACGAAACCCAGATAGCCGGTGAAGAAGCAGGCGCCAAGGATCAGCCAGACCACGATCAGGCTGATATCGGCACCGGCGACGCGCACTGAATAGAAGACGATGCCGGCGACCGCATCGGCATAGGGCGACAGCCGGTCGTCGATATAGCTATCCAGCGAGGCGAGGCTCATTTCGGGGCCGCTTCGACCATGCGCTGCAGCTTGCGCATGAGGCGTTTGCGCGCCGCATCGTCCTCCATGCCGCGCAGCCGCTGCTGTACGTGCAGCATCAGTCGCGCATAGTCATTGTGCCAGTCATGCCCGGCCAGCGCCTCTGCCTCGGCATAGCGGTCGAGGCGGCGTGGCGCACCATCCGGCGGAATCCGTACGGGGCGCTTGCCGTCCAGCCGGTAGCTCTCGTCGATATGCGGCACGGTGATGGCGGATAGCTCCTCCTTCCAGCCGGCAATCGCGCCGCGCAGGCTGGCTGCCGCCTCCACTTCGCCATGCGTCAGGAACAGGCCGCGCCGGACCGGCAGCCTGTCGCGCAACCAGTCCAGCAGCTCGTCATGGTCGGCGTGGCCGGAATAGATTTCCAGCCTGCGGATGCGCGCCTTGACCGCGATCTCGTCGCCCTGGATGCGTACCCTGCGCTCGCCGGCATCCAGCAGCGCGCCCAGCGTGCCCGGCGCCATATAGCCGATCAGCAGTACGGTGGCGTTGGCGCGCCACAGATTGTTCTTCAGATGATGGCGGATGCGCCCGGCATCGCACATGCCGCTGGCCGAGATGATGATCGCCCCGCCCTTCACCTTCTCGATCTCCATGCTTTCCTGAACCGTACGGGTGAAGCGCACATTGCCGGCGGCGAAGGGCTGCGGCGTTGGGGTGCGCACGCCGCCCTCGGCGTTGAGAAAGCGGGTAAACACCTGGGTAATCTGGGTAGCGAGCGGCGAATCGACGAAGATTGGTACGCTGGGCACGGTGCCGTCGGCGATCAGCTTGTTCAGGTCGGCCAGCAGCTCCTGCGTGCGCTCCACCGCGAAGGCGGGGATCACGAGGTTGCCGCCGGCCGACAGTGCGGCATTGACCTCTCCGGCCAGCACGGCGCGGCGCTGCAGCGGGTCCAGCTTCGGCCGGGTGCGCCCGCCATAGGTCGATTCCATGACCAGGATGTCGAGGTCGCGCGGCGCTTCCGGGCTTTTCACCAGCGCCTTGTTTTCCGGCCCGATATCGCCGGAGAACAGCAGCTTCATCGGCTTGCCGTTGCCCTGCGCCAGCGCCAGCTCGATGGAGGCCGCGCCCAGGATGTGGCCGGCGTTCCAGAACCGCGCCTGGATGCCGGGGGCCACCTCGAACCAGGTCTCGTATTCCCGCGTCTCGATCTGCGCCAGCGCGTCATGCGCGTCCTGCTGGGTATAGATCGGTTTCAGGGCCGGCAGGCCGCGGCGCTGGTTGCGCCGGTTCAGCCGCTCCACCTCCATCTCCTGGATCGAGCCGGAATCCGGCAGCATGAAGCGCAGCAGCTCCGCCGTGCCCTCGGTGGCAATGATGGGCCCCTTGTAGCCGGCCCGGGTCAGTTTCGGAATCAGGCCGCTATGGTCGATATGGGCATGGGTCATCAGCACCGCGTCGATCCGCTTCGGGTCGAACGGCCAGGAATCGTAGTTCAGCTGCTTCAGCGTCTTGTCGCCCTGGAACATGCCGCAATCGATCAGCAGGCTCTTCTTGCCGACATCGAGGCGGTAGCAGGAGCCGGTGACGGTGCCGGCGGCTCCATGGAAGGTGAGGGTGATGCTCATGCCGTTTCCGCGACTCCATCCACGAGATAGCCCGTGTCCTGTCCCGCCAGTTCGGCGGCGAAATCCAGATCCGCCTTCAGCCCGGCATGGATGCGGTACAAAGGCTCACCCGCGCGCACCGGGTCGCCGGCTTTTTTCAGCAGATCGACGCCCGCCCCCTTGAAGGCCGGCGCACCGGCCATGCGGGCGACACGGGCGATGCGCAGGCAGTCGATGGCCTCCACAATACCGGCGCGCGGCGCCACCACCTCATGGCATTGGGTGCTGGGCTCCAGCTTCTGACTGGCCGGTCCCTGCGCGTCGATAATGCGCTCCATGGCCTTCAGCGCTTCCCCGTTTTCCAGCAGTTCTCGGGCGCGGCGGATGCCTTGCCCGCCCTTCACATTGCGGTCGCTCTCGATCAGCGCGCCGGCCAGCAAAAGGCTGCGCTCGCGCAAATCCGATGGGGCCTCGGGATCGTTGCGCAGCACCGCCATGACGTCGCGCGCCTCCAGCACCGGGCCGACGCCGCGCCCGATGGGCTGGCTGCCATCGGTGATGATCGTCTCCAGCGTCAGCCCGACCGCACCGGCGATGTGCTCGAACAGCTTGCGCAGCCGGATCGCCTCGCCCTGCGAGCGCACCTTGGCGGTGGGGCCGACCGGAATGTCGAGCACCAGATAGCGCGAGCCGGCGGTCAGTTTCTTCGACAGGATGGAGGCCACCATCTGCTCGCGCGTGTCGATGCCGAGCGGGCGTTCCACCGTGATCATCACATCGTCGGCGGGCGACAGATTCACCCGGCCGCCCCAGACCAGGCAGCCGCCGATGCGCTCCACGATGGCGCGCATCTCGTCTGTCTCGATATCGACCCGGGCCAGCACCTCCATCGTGTCGGCGGTGCCGGCGGGGGAGGTGATGGCGCGTGACGAGGTTTTCGGAATAATGAGGCCATGCGCCATCACCAGCGGCACCACGATCATCGAGGTCCGGTTGCCGGGGATGCCGCCGATGCAGTGCTTGTCCACCACCCATTTGTCGCCCCAGTCCAGCCGGTGGCCGACGGCGGCCATGGCGCGGGTGAGGTTCAGCACTTCCTCCGTGGTCATGAAGCTGGCGCAGGCCACCAGGAAGGCGGCGATCTCCATCTTGGAATAGCGCAGCGCGGCGATGTCGCGGATGACGGCATTGTAGTCGGCGGCCGACAGCACATGGCCCTGCGCCTTGGCGCGCACGGCTTCCAGACTTTCCAGCGGCCGGGGATGGCCGATGGAAACCGGTGTGCCCTCGGGCAGGCGGAACAGGCGGAAGGCTTCCTCCGACAGGCCCAGCTCGTCCGGCGTCAGCAATTCAGGATCATCGACGATGTTCAGCGTCGCCGGCATCTGCCGGCCCGGCCCGACCACCTCGATCTTGGCCAGCGCCTGGAATTCCTCCGGTTGATAGAGGGTACAACCGCGATTGAGATAGACGATGCTCTCGCGGTGGGTGTCGATGCCGATGCGTTTGAGTTTCAACATGCGTGCAAACTAGCCGTTCGCCGGTATGGTGAGGTTGATCTGGGTCAAGGATCGCCAACCGAAGATGCATTTGGTTCTGGCAAGGCTGTCGTCGGCAGCATTTCGTCCCATCATGCCGATCACAGCGTCCATCCTCCCGTCGGGAAAGTGCCATGACGTTACACGATACCAACCCGCTTGAGCAGCGCTCGCTGATTCACAATACCGCACCGCTCGGCCGGATGAGCCGGGAAAGGCTGTGGCTGAAGGTGCTGGCCGGGCTGGCTATGGGCATCGCCGTCGGCACATTCCTGGGGGAGACGACGCTGCTGCCGTCATACTGGATCGCCCGCCTGGTGGAATGGCTGGCCTTTCCCGGCCATCTGTTCCTGGCGCTCATCAAATTCGTCGTGGTGCCGCTGATCCTGGCGTCGGTGGTGCGGGGTATCGCCGCCGGCGGTGATATCGACACGCTGCGGGCAATGGGCGGGCGCGTGGTGGCGATCTTCACCGCCATGACCGCGCTGGCCGTGGTGATCGGTATGGCGCTGGCCTTTGCGCTGCAACCCGGCCTGCAGATCGACAGCGGGTTGATCGCCTCGATGGCGGGTGACACTTTGGTCTCCGGCATCGCGCCGGTGGGCGGCGATCTTCCGCTGACCGACCGCATCATCGGAATCATTCCGCAGAATCCGTTTTCCGATCTGGCCGAGGGCTCGATGCTGCAGATCGTCATCGGCGCGGCGTTGATCGGTGGCGCCTTGCTGATGGTGCCGGGCGAGCAGGCACGGCCGTTCTTCGATCTGATGGGGTCGATCCAGGCCGCCTGCATGGTGGTGGTCGGCTGGGTCATGAAGCTGGCCCCCTTTGCGGTGTTCGGCCTGCTGTGCGAAATCACGGCGAAGGTCGGGCTGAGCGCCATTGTGGGCGTGGCCGCCTATGTCGGCACCGTGCTGCTGGGGCTGGGGCTGCTGTACGCGGCCTTCATCCTGCTCGCCTGGCTGGCAGGTGGGCGGCGACCGCTCACTTATCTGAAGGCGGTGCGCGAGGTGACGCTGCTGGCCTTTTCGACCTCCAGCTCGGCTGCGGTGATGCCGATGTCGCTGCGCACGGCGGAAGACAAGCTGCATGTCAGGTCGGCGGTGTCGCGTTTCGTGGTGCCGCTGGGCACCACCATCAACATGTCGGGCACCGCCCTGTATCAGGGCGTGGCCGCGGTGTTCCTGGCGCAGGTGTTCGGCATCGAACTGGGCCTCGCCGCTCTGGTGCTGATCGTGGTGACGGCGGTCGGCACCTCCATCGGTTCGCCCGGCACGCCCGGCGTGGGGATCGTCATTCTGGCGACGATCCTGACCGGTGTCGGCATCCCGGCGGCCGGTATCGCGCTGATCATCGGGGTGGACCGGCTGCTCGACATGTGCCGCACGGCGGTGAATGTGAACGGCGATCTGGTGACGGCGCTGCTGATCGAACGCTGGTCCGCGCGGGAGGATGAGACACCGGCCTGACCGGAGACCAGACGCACGGTGGCGGTGATCAGGAAGCCGGCGTGCCGCCTTGCCGCGCGCTTGCCGACGCCGGGAGATTTCCATATATACGAACAAATGGAAATGACGCGACTCTCTGCGGCGGCGGAACAGGCCAGCGAACTGCTGAAGGCACTGTCCAACCCGACTCGCCTGAAAATCCTGTGCAGCCTTGTCGAATCGGAAAAATCGGTGGGGCAGATCGCCGATGTGCTGGACGTGCGGGAGAACAATGTCTCCCAGCATCTGGCCCTGCTGCGCAAGGACAGGCTGGTCAGCACCCGGCGCGACGGGCAGACGATCTATTACCGCATCGACGATCCGGCGGCGCAGCAGGTCATCGCCCTGCTGCACGATCTGTTCTGCGGACCGGAAGAGATATCCCGGCGGCGATAAACGGCAGGACCGTCAGGCGCCGCTTACATAGGCCGCCATCTGGCGCACTTCCTCCTGCGCTTCCTCCAGCCGCCATTTCACCACATCGCCGATGGAGATCATGCCGGCAAGGTGGCCGTCCTCGACCACCGGCACATGGCGGAACCGGCCTGTCGTCATCAGCTCCATGACGTCGCCGATCGACTGATCCGGCCGGCAGGTCACCACCTTGGCGGTCATCAGCCGCGAGACCGGGCCGTCCAGGCAGCTTGCCCCTTCGGCGGCCAGCGTGCGCACGATGTCACGCTCGGACAGGATGCCGGCGATCTTCTCCTTGTCCAGCACCAGCACCGAACCGATGCGCTTTTCCGCCAGCAGCTTTGCCGCGTCGGACACCGCCATGGTCGGCGGCACGGCGACGACGTCGGAGCCTTTGGTCTTCAGAATATCGGATACCAGCATGGCCTTATCCTCCCGTCTGTTTCTGGCCGTCTTTTGCAGGCGGGCGCCCGGGGCCACGCGGAAGAGACAGCGCCGGAACCGGGCGACCCGATTCTCTATAGACGTATTTATTGTTTCTAATGTTCCGATGATGGCCCGGAACAGGCGGCTTGGCAATCGCGGCAGGCCGAGAAGTGGACAGGTCAGCCCTGCAGTCGCCGGAAGATCAGATGGTCCAGCGAGAAACGGCCCGGCCCCAGCGCCAGCACGGCGAACAGGATGGAAGCCCAGAACATGTGATGCGACACCCAGGCGTCGGGATAGACGAAAAGCTGGATCACCAGGGTCATGGTGAGCAGGCCCAGCGCGCCCAGCCGGGTCGCCAGCCCCAGCACCAGCAGCACCGGCAGGATATGTTCGGCCAGCGTGGCGAGATGGGCGGACAGCACCGGGAAGGGCAGGCCGTATTCATGCTCGAACAGGAAAAAGGCGCTGGGGCTGGGGGCGAAGATGTTCCAGCCCTCCACCTTGGTGCGGGCCGAGGCCCAGAACACCCAGGCGACCGGCAGGCGCAGCGCGAGCAGGGCGAAGGGCTGAAGACGGTCGGTTATGGCCTGGCCAGCAGCGAGAAGCTGGTGCGGTGTCATGCTGTGTCTCCGGTCGGCAGGGTGAAAATCGGCAGCGCGGCCAGACGCTGGAAACGCGCGACCAGCCCCGCGCCTTCCTGCTGCGGCGGGCAGGTTTCGGCGATGCGGGCAAGGGACCAGCCAGCCTTCAGGCGGCGCAGCAGGTGCAACTCGGCGACGGTGATTTCGGTGTATCGGACGGCAGGCCCGTCGCGATAGATCAGCACGGATTGCGGCCGGTCCTCGATCTCTTCGTCACCCGTTGTGTCACCGCTGTTGGCGGCATGGATGGCGAGGGCGGGATGGCGCGAGGCGATCAGCCGCACGGCGGGATGCAGCGGCAACGGTATTTCCGCGAGGCTCTCGCCCAGCGCCAGCAGATCGTACGGCGTCGCGGCGGGGGCGTCGGCGGCATGCAGCACCTCCAGCGCGGCGCGTTCCAGCCGCGCCACATCGGCCAGATAGGGCAGGGTGCGGGCCGGTGGAAACCGGTACAGGAAAGCCGGGAAGCGGTCGCCATAATGGGTGAGGCCGCGCGTGCGCGGCAGGTTCTCCGCCACATAGAGCCGCGCCATGGCGGAGAAGAAGTCGTCACCGACCAGCCGCCGCACCACCGGATAGGCATCGGCCAGCGCCTGGGTCAGCCCGTGATGCACATTGTTCAGATAGACCGCGAAGCGCCGGGTCAGCGGGTGCCTGCCCTGCGGATCGTCGACCAGACCGGCGGGAGGTGTGTCCTGCCAGCGCAGCGCAGCGGCGAAGTTGGCCTGAACGATTTCAAGCATGAGCCGGCTCCCGCGCCAGCGCGGCGATAATCCCGTCGGCCTTTTGCACCTCGGCGGCCAGCACCGGCCAGGAGGGCACGTCATTGTCCCATTCGATCAGCGTCGGGCGCGGGCCGATGCGGGCAATCAGCGCCTCATAGAGCTGCCAGACCGGAGCCGGCACGGCGGTGGAATGAGTGTCGATCAGCAACTCGCCTTCCGGATGGCGTTCGATTGTGTGGCCGGCGAGATGGATCTCGCCGATCAGATCACCGGGAAAAGCATCGAGATAGGCGGCGGGGTCGTACTCCATATTGCGGCCGCTGACATAGGCGTTGTTCACGTCCAGCAAAAGGCCGCACCCGGTGCGCCGGGCGAGCTGGATGAGAAATTCAGGCTCGTCCATTTCCGCCCCCTCGAAGCCAACATAGACCGACGGGTTCTCGATCAGCAGCGGGCGGCGCAGCACATCCTGCGCGATGACGATGTTGCGGCAGACAATGTCCAGCGCCTCTTCGGTGAGCGGCAGCGGCAGCAAATCGGCGAAATAGGTACCACCCTCGGCCGACCAGGATAGATGGTCGGAAATCAGGCCGGGATCGAAGCGGTCGATCAGCCGGCGAAATTCTTTCAGATGCCCCAGATCGGGCGGCGCCGCGCTGCCCAGCGACAGCCCGACGCCATGCAGCGACAGCGGATAATCGGCGCGCAGGCGCGTGAGCGCGGCCAGACGCGGCCCGCCCTCGACCATGTAATTTTCGGGATGCACCTCGAACCAGCCGATATCGGGACGGTCGTGCGCGATGTCGGCGGCATGCCCCAGCTTGAAGCCGGCGCCGGCGCGGGCAGGGATGGTCGGGTTGCCATGGGTCATGGGTGCCTCGCGGGATCGAAAAGGGCGGCACCCCCGGCACCGCCCTTTCCGTGGTCCGGCTTTCAGCTCGGCAGGTTACGCTTCAGCGCCGTCAGGCTGCCCTTCACTTCCTTACCGTCCATCGTCTTGATGACCATGGATTCGCAGGTGCCCTTCGGGACCAGCTTCCAGGCATTGCCCTGATAATCCACCTTCGAGGTGCCGGCGCAGGTGGTGCCGGGGCCGGCGGCGCAGTCATTCTTGCCGGCCATCGAGACGCCGAAGCACTTCTCCATATTGGCGGACTGGGCCTGCACGCCGTTGGCGGCGGTCAGGGTGAGGGCGGAAACCAGGGCGGCGCCCAGGGCCATGCTGTTGAGCTTCATCGTGATCCTCCTTCATGTCGCGGCGCGCGGCGTTGCCGCGTCTTCCGCAGATTTCGCATTAGTCGGCAACAAATACTGGGCAATGCTTTATTTGGCGTATGCCCGTTTATCGCCGGCACAGAATGGCGAATTACTGGAAGGGAGGAAAATCAACAGCAATCACGCTGATGTGAGGCGTGCGTGATCTCTTTAATGGCGCGGAAAACCGGAAGAATCCCGCGCCATGTCCTGTGCCGTTCCCGGTCAGGAATCGAGCAGTCCGCGCAGTTTCGTGACCGCGCTGTCGGGTGTCGTGAACACCGGCAGGCCGGTCGCTTGCGCTATCGGCCCGGCCATATGCGCCAGCGAGAACTGCCCCAGCACCAGCGCGTCGAGCGGCGGCAGGTTCTTTGCCGCCTCCAGCGCCAGCCGG
Organism: Oceanibaculum nanhaiense; assembly: GCF_002148795.1. NCBI lineage: Bacteria > Pseudomonadati > Pseudomonadota > Alphaproteobacteria > Rhodospirillales > Oceanibaculaceae > Oceanibaculum > Oceanibaculum nanhaiense. The sequence goes on from NZ_MPOB01000007.1 coordinate 80,103, forward strand.
TCATGCTCGGCGACATTGCCGGATTGCAGCGCGGCGATGGCGCCATCCACCAGGATGCCGTGGATATCGAGCGGCCTGCCCTTCTTCGCGGCGATGGCGGTCAGCTCGTCGCCCAGCAGCGTCAGCGAGACCGGGAAAGTGACCATCAGCCCGATGCGGCAGCCCTTTTCAAGCGCCGCCTCGAAGGCTGCCTCGCTGGGGCTGAACACCGGGATGGAGAGGTCCCGCTTCACCGCCTCGATGGCCGGGCCGAAGGCGGAGCAGGTGAACTGGATCGCATCCGCCCCGGTGCCGGCGGCGTAGCGACCCAGCGTCAGGAAACGTTCGATCATGTCGTCGGTCAGCTTGCCGCGCGCCGCGACATCGGCCGACAGCGAATCGTCGAGCAGATTGAAGATGCGGGCTTGGGGCCAGCCTGCCTCGAAGGCGCGCCAGGCGGGCACCTGCGATTCGCGCAGCGCGTGGATCAGCATGATGCGGGGCGTGGGGTCGGTCATGATTTCTCTCCGGCGCTCAGGGCGTGGTGGCGGTGATGCCGCCATCGACGACGATCTCGGTCGCGGTCACATATTTCGCCTCGTCGGAGGCGAGGAACAGCACGGCGTTGGCAATGTCCCAGGCCTCGCCCATATGGCCCATCGGCACTTGGGCGTTGCGCTTGGCGACGAAGCCATCGAAATCGCCGCCGGCATATTTGTCGGCCAGCCTTGTGACCAGCGGCGTGAAGATCAGGCCGGGCACCACGCAGTTCAGCCGCACCTTCTTCGCCGCGTGGATCACGGCGGTGGTCTTAGTGAACTGGATCAGCGCCGCCTTTGCCGCCGCATAGGCGACCTGCGGCTTGCCGATATAGCGCAGCCCGGCGACCGAGGAGATGTTCACGATGGCCCCGCCGCCCTGGCGCTCCATGACGGGGATCGCCGCCTTGCAGCCATTATAGGCGGTGGTGAGGTTCAGCTGCAGCTGCCGGTCCCAGACCTCCGGCGCCATCTCGACCGGGCCGCCCGGCTCCGACTGGCCGACATTGTTCACCAGAATGTCGAGCCGCCCATGGCGCGCGACGATGCCGTCCACCAGCGCCTGCACCTGCGCCAGGTCGGTGACATCGCAGCTGGCGACCTCGCAGAGGCCGCCCTCGCCTTCGATGATCTTCTTCGTCTCCTCGGCGGCGGCGAGATTGATATCGACGCCGACGACGATGGCGCCCTGGCGCGCGAACAGGGTGGCGATGGCCTTGCCATTGCCCCAGCCGGGGCCGCTGGAGCCGCAGCCGGTGACCAGCGCCACCTTGCCTTTCAGACTGAGCATTCTTGTGTTTTCCTTCGTTTCCGGATCACGCCTTGCCGCGCAGCTTTATCAACCGCAGCGGCGTATAGACCAGCACTTCGCGTCCATCCTGGTCGCGTACGCTGTTGCGGGTGCGCACCAGCCCGCGGTCGCCGCGCGAGGTCAGCCGATGCTCAATCACCTCGCAGAACACGGTGATGGTGTCGCCCACGCGGGTCGGCGCCTTCACGTCGAGTTCCATATGCAGGAAGGCGAGGCCGGTATCCTGCATCATCGGCAGCATCAGCCCCTCACAGAAGGAATAGACCAGCGCCCCCGGCACCACGCGCTCCGTCAGCGCCATCTCGCCGCGATGGGCGGTGTTGGTGAACAGCTCCTCGGTCAGCCAGGTCATGTTGCAGAAATTGACCAGGTCGGCCTCGGTCAGCGTGCGGCTGGCGGTGCGGAACCGCATGCCCTGGTGCAGATCCTCGAAATGAAAGCCGACCCCGATTTTCGGGATGTCATCGTGCCCGTCGCTCATGGGAGTTCCCCGTGGATGTTTTGCGGTGCTTTTCTCGTTGCGCGGAACGGTAAGGGCAGAAACCGGATATCGCCAGTGTCTTCATGACATGGGGGCCTTCATGACATGAGTGCCTTCATGACATGGGGGCCTTCGTGACATGGCTTGGTCTCTCTCGACATCGGCGGGCATGGGTCCAGTATAAGAAGGATCGTTTCGAACAACGCCGAGGTTCCTTTGGCCAAAACCCTTCCCTTCACCGCCCACACCCAGACCGGGGCGGTTCTCGATTTCTCCTTCCCGCTGCACAAGGACACTGCCTCGCCGATGCGGGTGTCGCAGCTGGTGAACACCCTCCTGGGCGCGCTCGACCGCGATGTCCGCACGCTGGGCGAGACCGCGAATGGCGACATTCTCCAGGCACTCGCCATGGCGCTGGCGGTGCGCACGGCGATGATCCCGGCACCGGCGCTGACCACCACGGCGATGGCGCATCAGCTGGTCGATGAGGCGCTGGGCGCGGTGGAGAGTGTCGTGCGTTCTGGCCCCGATGCTGGTCCCGATTCTGGCCCCGATAGCGGAACCGCCTGATCCCCTCTAGGATGGCGGAAACGGCAGTGAGGGAGGATGACATGGCGGAACTGGACAAGCCGGCAAAACGGCCCGCAGATGATTTCGTGGTGACGCATGCCGACGCGGCCGGGTTCGATGGCGGCCTGCGCGAATTCTTCGATTACCGCGATCTCGGCATGGCCGGGGTCAGCGGCGGCAAGGTGCAGGCGCATGTGATCCGCGCCAAGGACGGCCACAAGGCGACCGGCGGCTGGCATTATCACAATCTCGATTTCCAGATGGTCTATGTGCTGAAGGGCTGGGTGCGCTTCGAGTATGACGGCGTCGGCGAGGTGGTGCTGAAGCCCGGCTCCTGCGTCTATCAGCCGCCCGGCATCAAACACCGCGAGATTGAGCATTCGGCGGATCTGGAGCTGATCGAGATCGTCAGCCCTGCCGAATTCGAGACCGTGGCGATCGAGGCACCTTGAAAGCCGAGGAGTTGCAGGCCCGGGTGCTGCATCGTGACGGGCTGATGCTGATCATCGACAAGCCGGCGGGGCTGCCCTGCCATGCCGGACCGAAGGGCGGCCCCAATCTGGAGGCGCTGTTCGACGCGCTGCGCTTCGGCCTGCCGAAGCCGCCATCGCTCGCCCACCGGCTCGACCGCGACACCAGCGGCTGCCTGGTGCTGGGCCGGCACCGCAAGGCGCTGGCGAAGCTGGGACGGCTTTTCTCCTCCGGCGGCATCGACAAGACCTACTGGGCGGTGGTCGCGGGCGGCCCGGCCGAGGAGGCCGGCCATATCGACAAGCCGCTGTCGAAACTCAACAAGAAGAGCGGCTGGAAGATGGTGGTCGATCCGGAAGGCCAGCCCTCGCAGACCGACTTCCGCGTGCTGGGCCGGGCCGATGGCCCAAATGGTGGGGTGACCTGGCTGGAGCTGAAGCCGCTGACCGGCCGTACCCATCAGCTGCGCATCCATTGTTCTTCGATGGGCTGGCCGATTCTCGGCGACCCGGTCTATGGACCCGTGCCGGGCCAATTGGGGGGAGAAACTGGCGGCGTGCCGCTGCATCTGCATGCCCGTGCTGTCAGCGTGCCGCTCTATCCGAAGCGCGACCCGGTCTCTGTCACCGCCGAACCGCCCGCGCACATGCTGAAGGCGCTCCGGGCGTGCGGGTATGGCGGCTGATATGCACCGCCCGCGCTTGGCACCCGGGCGGGCTTCGTGCTTTGCTGGCGGCAACGAAGATCAACCAGACCCCCAGACCCAAAAGGCAGGCCGATGAGCATTCTCGAGAAGATTTCCGCCTATCACGACGAACTGACCGCGATCCGCCGCGACATCCACATGCACCCCGAGCTGGGCTTCGAGGAGGAGCGCACCAGCGACATCGTCGCCGAGAAGCTGAAGGGCTGGGGCTGCGAGGTGGCGCGCGGCATCGGCAAGACCGGCGTCGTCGGCACGCTGCGCGTCGGCAACGCGCATAAATCGATCGGCCTGCGCGCCGACATGGACTGCCTGCCGATGCAGGAGACGAACGGCCTGCCGCACGCCTCGAAGTTCGACGGCAAGATGCATGGCTGCGGCCATGATGGCCACACCACCATGCTGCTCGGGGCGGCGCGCTATCTGGCCTCGACCAAGAATTTCGACGGCACGGTGCATTTCATCTTCCAGCCGGCCGAGGAAGGGCTGGGTGGCGCCGACGCCATGCTGGCCGACGGGCTGTTCGACAAGTTCCCCTGCGATGCCATCTTCGGCATGCATAACCGCCCCAGCCTGGAACCGGGCAAGTTCGCCATCCGTACCGGCCCGATGATGGCCGGCGGCGCGTCCTGGGACATCAACATCAAGGGCAAGGGCGCACATGGCGCGCGCCCCGAATCCGGCATCGACCCGGTGGTCGTCGCGTCCTATATCGCCACGGCGCTGCAGACCATCGTGTCGCGCAACATGCGTCCGCAGGATACGGCGGTGCTGTCGATTACCCAGATCCATGCCGGTGACGCCTACAACGTCATCCCGGAAACGGCGGTGATGCGCGGCACGGCGCGTTGCTTCACCAAGGAGAACATGAAGCTGATCGAGGACAATATGCGCCGCATCGCGGCCTCGGTCGCGGAGGGCTTCGGCGCCACGGCGGAGCTCAGCTTCCGCGGCAAGTTCCCGCCGCTGGTGAACCATCCGGAGGAAACCGACCTCTATGCCGATTGCGCCGCCGCACTGGTCGGCGAGGAGAATGTGGAGCGCAACGGCAATCTGGTCATGGGGTCGGAGGATTTCGCCTCCATGCTGCTGGAGCGTCCGGGTGCCTACATGCTGATCGGCGGCGGCGGCAACAGCGTCGGCGAGACCTCCTGCGAGGTGCACAATCCGGGCTATGACTTCAACGACAAGATCCTGCCGCTGGGGGCTGCCCTCTACGCCCAGACGGTGGAGCGCTTCCTGCAGAAGGAAGGCGTGTAAGCCACGGTTAGCCGTCGCGGCGGCAGGCGATCAGCAGGAAGGGCGGGCGGTCGCGTTCGGCCGCCCAGTCCGGCCGTTCCGCGATCTGCGCCGCGTCTGGCCCCCACTCGTCGATGAAGGTCAGCGCGAAGCCCGCCTGCATCAGCAGCGTCAGATAGGTTGCGACGGTGCGGTGCTGCTTCACCACGCCGGGGGCCAGCCAGTCGGTCACGCGCGGCCCCTCACCGAGATACATGTCCAGCGGCCAGGTCCGCTTGCCGTCCTTGTCCGTCACCCAGCCGGGGCGGGAGGGGGCGGTGAACAGCGGATGCTCGACCGAGAAGACGAAGCGCCCACCCGGCGCCAGCCCGGCATGTAGGCGCGCGAACAGCCCCGCCAGATCGCGGATGTAGTGGAAGGCCAGCGAACTGTAGGCGAGGTCGATGGAACCCGGTGCGATGGCGAAGCTTTCCAGGTCGGCGCGTTCGTAGGTGATTGCCGAATCGGATGTTTCCGTGCGGGCGCGCGCCAGCATGCGCTCCGACACATCGACGCCGTGCATGCTGGCCGCACCCTGCTCCCGCGCCCAGCGGCAGAACCAGCCGAAGCCGCAGCCGAGATCGAGCACCCTGAGCCCCTTCATGTCGGGCAGCTGCGCACGCAGCGCCGGCCATTCCGGCGCCGCCGCCAGCCCGTGTACGGAACGCGGCAGCTGGCTGTAGCCCTCGAAGAAGCCGGAATCGTCGTAGATATTCTGGGTCATGACCGCGTTTTCAGGGCCGCGTCGCGAAAGCCAGATAGTTCACGCCGAGATCGTCGCCCAGCGAGAAGCGGTCGGCCAGCGGGCTGTACTCGATGCCGGTCAGGTCCGTCATCTCCAGCCCCTGCCGGCGCAGCGCTGCCGCCAGTTCGGACGGGCGGATGAATTTCTTCCAGTCATGCGTGCCGCGCGGCAGCCAGCGCAGCACATATTCCGCGCCGACGATGGCCATCAGGTAGGATTTCGGCGTGCGGTTCAGCGTGGACAGCGCCAGCGCCCCGCCCGGCCGGGTCAGGTCGCGGCATGCGGCCAGGAAGGCATCGACATCGGCGACATGCTCCAGCACCTCCATGGAAATGACGGCGTCGAAACTCTCTCCCGCCGCGACCAGCGATTCGGCGGTGGCGGCGCGGTAGTCGATCTCCAGCCCGACCGCTTCGGCATGCGCCCTGGCGGCGGCGATGCCTTCCTCGGCGGCGTCGATGCCGGTGACGGTCGCCCCCATCCGGGTCAGCGGTTCGCACAACAGTCCGCCGCCGCAGCCGACATCGGCGAGGCGCAGGCCAGCCAGCGGTTTTGGCGCCTCGGAATCGAGTCCGAAATGCGCGCACAGATTGTCGCGGATATAGCGCAGCCGGACCGGGTTCAGCCGGTGCAGCGGCTTGAACGCGCCTTCCTCGTCCCACCAGGCATCCGCGATGGCGGCGAACTGCGCGATTTCCCTTGCGTCAACCGTGCTGCCCATTGCTGTTGCCTTTCGTCGAAAAAGGTAAGTCTGGCTGTCCCGGCAGCCTTGCTCCGGCACAACCCACAGAGTATGTATGGGCCCGGCTTGCGCCCGGCAACCGCTTTCGAGGGGGCCATCGGCGCGGGGACTTGGCCGAAGGGGCTGTTATGGCGCGTATCGTGATGAAATTCGGCGGCACATCGGTCGCCGACATGACCCGCATCAAGGCGGTGGCAGAGCGCGTGAAGCGCGAGGTTGATGCCGGTAACGAGGTGGCGGTGGTGGTTTCCGCCATGTCGGGCGAGACCAACAAGCTGGTGGCGTATGCGCGCGAAGCGGCGGCGATGCACGATGCGCGCGAATATGACGCCGTCGTCGCCTCGGGCGAGCAGGTGACCGCCGGCCTGACCGCGCTGGCGCTGCAGGCCGTGGGCGTGAATGCGCGGTCCTGGCTGGGCTGGCAGATTCCGGTGCGCACCGACGGCGTGCACGGCAAGGCGCGTATTCTGGGGATCGACACCGGCGATCTCGTCAAGCGCATGAAGGATGGCCAGTTCCCGGTCGTCGCCGGTTTTCAGGGGCTGGGGCCGGACAATCGAATCACCACGCTGGGGCGCGGCGGGTCGGATACCTCCGCCGTGGCGCTGGCTGCCGCGCTGAATGCCGACCGCTGCGACATCTTCACCGACGTGGATGGAGTCTATACGACCGATCCGCGCATCGTGACGAAGGCGCGCAAGCTGGATAAGATCACCTATGAGGAGATGCTGGAAATGGCATCCCTCGGGGCGAAGGTGCTGCAGACCCGCTCGGTCGAGCTGGCAATGAATCACGGGGTGCGGGTGCAGGTGCTGTCCAGCTTCGTGGATGCGCCCGGCACCATGGTAGTCGATGAGGGAGAGATCGTGGAACAGCAAGTCGTCAGCGGCATCGCCTATTCCAAGGACGAGGCGAAGATCACCCTGGTGAAGGTCGCCGACCGGCCGGGCATCGCGGCGGGCATCTTCGGGCCGCTGGCCGATGCGGCGATCAATGTCGATATGATCGTGCAGAACGTGTCGGAGGACGGTAAATCCACCGACCTTACCTTCACCGTCACCAAGGCGGATCTCGACCGTACCGTGCAGGTGCTGGAATCGCGCAAGGCCGATCTGGACTACAAGGCGATCACGCCGGACCCCAATGTCGTGAAGGTTTCGGTCATCGGCGTGGGCATGCGCAGCCATGCCGGCGTCGCGCAGACCATGTTCAAGACGCTGGCCGACCGCGGCATCAACATCCAGGTCATCTCCACCTCGGAGATCAAGATCAGCGTGCTGATCAACGAGGAATATACCGAGCTCGCTTTGCGCGCGCTGCACACCGCCTACGGGCTGGACGCCGCCTGACGATGATCCATGCCGCCGCCCTCGCGATGACCGGAACTGCCGATCGGCAGGCCTGTCAGCGCGCCGGTGGCGCCATGGTCTGGCGCGGCCCGCGACCCCTCCTCAAGCCGGGCCGGCTCGGGATTCTTCGCTGATGTCACCTGCAAGCGTACGTCCCCAGCCGCGTCAGATGTTGAAGCGGCTGCGCGATGTCATGGCCGGACCTGGCAGCGCGCAGGAACGCCTCGAACAGGTCGTGACGGTGATCGCCGCCGACATGGTGGCCGAGGTGTGCTCGGTCTATATCAGGCGCGCCGGCGAGCTGCTGGAACTGTTCGCCACCGAAGGCCTGAATCCCGAGGCGGTGCACCGCACGCGGCTGCGCATCGGCGAAGGCCTGGTAGGCGATATCGCCGCGCATGCCCGGCCGCTGGCGCTGGCCGACGCGCAGGCCCATCCGCAATTCGCCTATCGCCCGGAAACCGGGGAAGAAGTCTATGCCTCGCTGATGGGCGTGCCGATTCTGCGCTCCGGCAAGGTGCTGGGCGTGCTCGCCGTGCAGAACCGGACGCGCCGGCAATATACCGAGGAAGAAGCCGAGCATCTGGAAACCATCGCCATGGTGCTGGCGGAACTGGTTGCCACCGGCGAACTGATCAAGCCGGCCGAGATGCTCTCGACCGAGGGCAATGCCATGCTGCCCTCGCGGCTGGAGGGCGTGAAAATCAATGGCGGGCTGGCCATCGGCCAGGCCGTGCTGCACCAGCGCCAGGTCGTCATCCGCCGCGTGGTGGCCGAGGATGCGGAGGAGGAGTTGTTGCGCTTCCGCACCGCGCTGGCCGGCATGCAGTCGGCGATTGCCCGGATGATTGATGCGGTGGACAGCGATATCGATGCGGGCGAGCATCGCGACATTCTGGAATCCTATCGCATGTTCGCCGAGGATCGCGGCTGGATCGGTCGTATCGCCGAGGCGATCCGCACCGGCCTCACCGCCGAGGCGGCGGTACAGAAGGTGCAGAACGACACCCGCGCCCGCATGAACCAGATCACTGACCCTTACCTGCGCGAGCGGTTATTGGATCTCGACGATCTGGCCATGCGGCTGCTGCAGCATCTGTCCGGCGATCCCGATCTTCTTGTCGATCTGCCGCCGAACGATGTGGTGCTGATCGCGCGCTCGATGGGACCGGCGGAGCTGCTGGACTATGACCGCGCCAGCCTGCGCGCACTGCTGCTGGAGGAGGGCTCCGTCACCTCGCATGTCGCCATCGTTGCGCGGGCGCTGGACATTCCCGTGATCGGCCGCGTGTCCGGCATCGTCGCCCGGGTAGAGAGTGGCGACCAGATCGTCGTCGATGGCGATAACGGCCTGGTCATGGTGCGGCCGGGCGAGGATGTGCTGGAGCATTTTGCGGCGGCTATGGGCGCCCGCAAGCAGCAGAAGGCGGGCTATGCTGCGCTGCGCGACCTGCCGGCACGCACCAAGGATGGCGTCGATGTCGGGCTGCTGCTGAACGCCGGCATGCTGGCCGACCTGACCCATGTCGAGGAGACCGGGGCGGCGGGGATCGGCCTCTACCGCACGGAAATTCCGTTCATGATCCGCTCGGCCTATCCCGACATGCAGAGCCAGGTGGAGATTTATGCCCGCGCGCTGGAACGTGCCGGCGACCGTCCGGTGGTGTTCCGCACGCTGGATGTCGGCGGCGACAAAAGGCTGCCCTATTTCAGCTATGACGATGACGAGAATCCGGCGATGGGCTGGCGCGCCATGCGCATTTCCATCGACCGGCCGGCGATGTTGCGCCAGCAGCTGCGCGCGATGATCCGCGCGGCGGCGGGGCGGCCGCTGTCGGTGATGTTCCCGATGGTGGCGGAGGTCGCGGAAATCGATGTGGCGCGCGCCGTGCTCGATATGGAAATGACGCGCGAGGCGGCGGCCGGGCGGCCGCTGCCGCAGCCCCTGTCGGTCGGGGTGATGATCGAGGTGCCGTCGCTCTACTGGCAGCTCGACCAGGTTTTGCAGCGGGTCGATTTCCTGTCGGTCGGCAGCAACGATCTGTTGCAGTTCTTCTTCGCCAGCGACCGCGGCAGCCCGCTTCTGGCCGATCGTTATGACTGTCTCGCACCAGCCATGCTGTGCTTCCTGCGCGGGATCGTGGAGAAGGCGGATGCCGCCGGCAAGCCGATCACCGTGTGCGGCGAGATGGCAGGCCGGCCGCTGGATGCGATGGCGCTGCTGGCGCTGGGGTTCCGCCGCCTGTCGATGAACCCGGCGGGAATCGGTCCGGTGAAGAGCATGGTGCGTAGCCTGGACCTGGCACAGGCCCAGGAATACATCCTGACGCTGCTGCACCAACCCGATCATTCCCTGCGCCGCAAACTCCGTTCTTTCGCAAAAGATTACGGCGTTATTTTGTAGGATCGCCTGAGGGTGTGTAGTGTTTGCTAATACTATATCTCTGGTGTATGCTCCATTATATTGATTCTGTTTGATTCTCGTTACGACGTGCTTTGCGCTAGAGACTGAGTCGCAAGGTGCTACGTCTTCCTCTGGGCAGGACGCGTGATTTGGCGTTTTGACTGCCCGGACAGCGCGGCGCAGTGGCGCGCTGTCAAAGTCTTGTTTCGCCGGTGAATCCCGAACCGGCGGCGGTGAGGAAGGCGATGGGTGGGGAAGGCGTAAGCGTTGAGGGCGATGTGCTGAAAAGCAAGAACCGTCTGAATTTCCTGGAGATTGAGGAAGTGTCCGGTGCGGCCAAATCGGCGGAGACGCCGAACGGCGTCGGGCTCCGGTTGGCCCAGGCCAGGGAGGGTGCCGGCTATTCGATTGCCGATGTGGCCGGTTATCTGCGGGTCCGGAAAAACTACCTCGAAGCCATCGAGGCGGAGCGCTATGACGCGCTGCCGGGCCGTACTTATGCGATCGGCTTCGTGCGCGCCTATGCCGAATTGCTGGGGCTGGACGCCGCCCGGCTGGTCAATGAATTCAAGGCCGAGACCACGGCCCTGAAGGGCCGCACGGAACTGGTCTTCCCCTCGCCGCCGCCCGAAGGCCGGATTCCCGGCGGGGCCATCCTGTTCGTCTCGGTGCTGGTCGCGCTGCTGGCCTATGGCGGCTGGTATTATGTTTCGGTCACGGAAAAAGGCGTGGCGGAACTGGTGCCGGCAGTCCCTGAACGGCTGGTCGCCCTGCTGGAAGGCGGTCGTGCGGCGGAACCGGTCGCGACGGAACCGGTCGCGACGGAAGAGCCGTCGGCCCGCCAAGCTGTCGCGGCGACTGCCCGCGACGAAGAACCGCCACTGCCTGCTCCCGCCACCGCAACATTGCCGACCCCTGCTCTGACGGGGCCCGCTGTTACAGCGCCTGCCGCGACGGTGGCACCAGTGCCGCCGCGAGCGGCGGACCCGGTGCCGTCGCAGGCTACCCCGCAGGCTACCCCGCAGGCCACCCCTCTGGCTGCCCCGCAGGCCGTGCCGCAACCGGTGCCGCAGGCCGCGACCGATATCGTCGCCGCGCCGTCTCTTGCCCCGGCCGCCCCAGCAGCCCCGACAGTCAGCGCGCCGGCCGGCGCGCCTGCCAGCGAGGAGGAGAGCACGCCCGAGCCCTCCAGCATTTCCGGCACGCCGACGAATTCCGGCCCGGCCCTGGCTGCCCGCGAACCGGCCGCCAGCGAGGAGCGCGTGCCTGCGCCTGTCACGGCCCAGAACTCCGCGACCCAGAACTCTGCGACTCAGGCGCCGGCTGCCGCTCCTGAACCATCCCAGACTTCAGCATCCCAGACTTCAGCGCCCCAAACGCTCGCCAGCCTGCCGGCTGCCTCCGCTGGCGCCAGCGCTGCGCCGGAAGCTGGCCCGACGGTCGGGCCGCGCATCGTGCTGAACGCGACCGACGAGGTCTGGCTGCAGATTCGCGATGGCGACAATGCGCTGGTCACCCGCATCCTGCGCAAGGGCGACAGCTACCGCGTGCCGAATCGCAGCGGCCTCACCCTGCTGACTGGCAATGCCGGCGCGCTGGAGATCCTGGTCGATGGCCAGCCGGCGCCGACGCTGGGGCCGCTGGGCGCTGTCCGGCGCGATGTGGCGCTCGATCCGAAGTCGCTGCTGGCGGGGGCCAGCGCGCGGCAATAGGGCGTTCGGCAATAAGGCGCTGGCGACTTCCGCCTTTTCATCCTTCGGCCTCTTGATCCGCGGCGCCGGAACGCGCAGCTTAAGCACTGGTTTCACCCAACCGCCCGGGACGGGAGAGACGACGCATGAGCGTTCGCCCTTATCGTGATATCCAGCGCCGCAAGTCGCGGCTGATCCATGTCGGCTCCGTGCCGGTCGGCGGCGATTCGCCGATCAGCGTGCAGACCATGACCAACACGCTGACGCCCGATGTGGCGGCGACGGTCGCCCAGGTGCAGGCCGCCGCCGAGGCGGGGGCCGATATCGTACGCGTCTCCTGCCCGGACGAGGAGTCCACGGCGGCACTGGCGGAGATCGTGCGCCAGTCGCCGGTACCGATCGTCGCCGATATCCATTTCCACTATAAGCGCGCCATTGAGGCGGCGAAGGCCGGCGCGGCCTGCCTGCGCATCAATCCCGGCAATATCGGCTCCGCCGCGCGGGTGCGCGAGGTGGTGCAGGCGGCGAAGGATCATGGCTGCTCCATGCGCATCGGCGTGAATGCCGGTAGCCTGGAAAAGCATTTGCTGGATAAATATGGCGAGCCCTGCCCCGAGGCGATGGTGGAAAGCGCGCTCGATCATGCCCGCATCCTGGAAGACAATGATTTCTTCGAATTCAAGATCAGCGTGAAGGCGTCCGACGTGTTCCTCGCCGTCGCCGCCTATCAGGGGCTGGCCGATGCCTGCGACTATCCGCTGCATCTGGGCGTGACCGAGGCCGGCGGCCTGCGCGCCGGCACCATCAAATCCTCCATCGGCCTCGGCAGCCTGCTGTGGGCCGGCATCGGCGACACGATCCGCGTGTCGCTCTCGGCCGATCCGGTCGAGGAGGTGAAGGTCGGTTACGATATTCTGAAGTCGCTGGGGCTGCGCCGGCGCGGCGTCACGGTGATTTCCTGTCCGTCCTGCGCGCGCCAGCAATTCCAGGTCATCAAGACCGTCGAAGTGCTGGAGGAGCGGCTGGCCCATATCACCACGCCGATGACCGTTTCGGTGATCGGCTGCGTGGTGAACGGGCCGGGCGAGGCGCGCGAGACCGATATCGGCTTCACCGGCGGCGGCAACGGCACCCATCAGGTCTATGTGAACGGCCTGCCCGATCACCGGTTGAAAGACGCGAATATCGTTGACCATCTGGTCTCGCTGATTGAGAAGAAGGCGGCGGAGATCGACGCCGCCGGCCAGCAACCGGCACAGCCGACCGCCGCCGAATAGAGATTTTCCCGTTCCAGGAGACTGAACAGCGTGGCTTCCCTGCAGCCGGCCCGCGGCACCCACGATCTGTTGCCGGACGATTTCCGCCGGCACGCCCGCGTCATCGATATCGCCCGCGAGACCGCGTCGCTGTATGGCTTCGCGCCCATCGCCACGCCGATCTTCGAGTTCACGGAAGTGTTCCAGCGCACGCTGGGCGACACCTCGGACATCGTGACGAAGGAAATGTACACCTTCACCGACAAGGGCGGGGAGCAGGTGACGCTGCGCCCGGAAAACACCGCTGGCGTGGCCCGCGCGCTGATCTCCAACGGTCTGTCGCAGCATCTGCCGCTGAAATATTTCTATGCCGGGCCGATGTTCCGCTATGAGCGGCCGCAGAAGGGGCGGCTGCGCCAGTTCCACCAGATCGGCGTGGAGCTGCTGGGCGTGCCGGGGCCGCAGGCCGATATCGAGGTGCTGGCGCTGGGCCAGCATATCCTCGAAGGGCTGGGTGTGTGGGAGCATACGCATCTGGAACTGAACACGCTGGGCGATCCGGAAAGCCGCGATGCCTACCGCAAGGTGCTGGTCGCCTATTTCCAGGATCATCTCGACAGGCTGTCGAAGGACAGCCAGGAGAGGCTGCACCGCAACCCGCTGCGCATCCTCGATTCGAAGGATGAAGGCGACCGCGCGCTGATCGCCGATGCGCCGGTCTTCGCCGATTATCTGAACCAGGCCTCGCAGGATTTCTTCGGCGCGGTGAAAGCGGGTTTGGAGGCGCTGGGCATCCCCTATACCGTCAACCCCCGGCTGGTGCGCGGCCTCGACTATTATACCCACACCGCCTTCGAGTTCGTGACCGAGGCGCTGGGCGCGCAGGGCACGGTGATGGCCGGCGGGCGTTATGACGGGTTGGTCGGTATGATGGGCGGGCCGGAGACGCCGGGCATCGGCTGGGCCGCCGGCATCGAGCGTCTCGCCCTGCTGCTGACGGAAACCCCGCAAGCGCCGCGTCCTGTCGCCATCATCCCGGTGAGTGCGGCGGAGGAGCCGGCGGCGCTGGCCCTGGCCGACCGGCTGCGCCGCGCCGGCCATGCGGTGGAGATGGGCTATGGCGGCAATGTCGGCAAGCGCATGAAACGCGCCAACAAGCTGAACGCCCGTGCGGCAATTCTGCTCGGCGAGAGCGAGCTTGCCCGTCAGGTCGCGACGCTGCGCGATCTCGACAGCGGCGAGCAGGTGGAGGTTCCCCTGGAGCTGCTCGCGGATCGCCTCACCAGCTTGCGTTAGCATGTGCGCGGCGCCATGACCGCCAGCATTTTTACCGTCGTCGGCGTCAATCGCCGGACCGGACCGGCGGAGCTGCGCGACCGTCTCTATGTCGAGGATGAGGCTGTGCCGGCGCTGCTCGATCGGCTGTGCGCGGCCGGCATGGCCGAGGCGATGGTGCTGTGCACCTGCGACCGGGTGGAAATCTGGGGTGCCGGGGACACGCCAGACGGGGGAGCGGCAGCCTTCGCCCTGCTGGCGGAAAACGCCGGGATGGAGCCGCGCGCGCTGTTGCCGCAGCGCTTTCTGGAAACCGGCGAGGCGGCGCTGCGCCATGCCTTCGCGGTCGCCGCTTCGCTCGACAGCGAGGTAATCGGCGAGCCGCAGGTGCTGGGCCAGGTGAAGGCGGCGCACCGGCTGGCGCGCGATGCCGGCCGGGTCGGCCCGCATCTCGAACCGATCCTGCAGGCGGCCTATCAGGCGGCCAAGCGCGTGCGCAATGAGACCGCCATCGGCCAGCGCCCGGTGTCGCTGGCGGCTGCCGCCTGCCAGCTTGCCCGCGATGTGCAGGGCGATCTGTCGCGCTGCCGGGCGCTGTTGATCGGCGCCGGCGACATGGGCGAGTTCCTGATGCAGCAGCTGCTGGCCTCCGGGCTGGGCGGAGCGACGGTGATTGCCCGCACCGCGCGCCGGGCGGAGGCGCTGGCGCGCCGGCTTGGTAGCCATTACGCGCTGCTGGAGGAGTTGCCGGATCGCCTGGCCGAGGCCGATATCGTCGTGGCGTGCCAGGGCGAAGGGCGCTATATGCTGAGCGCCGACATGGTGGAGGGCGCGCTGCGCCGTCGCCGGCGGCGGCCGGTCTTCCTGGTCGATCTGGCGGTGCCGGGCGACATCGAGCCGGCGGTAAACCGGCTGGAAGACGCCTTTCTGTACGATCTGGACGAATTGGAGCAGGTGGCGCTGCAAGGCCGCGCCGAACGCGAGACGGCAGCCGGTGCTGCCTGGGCGATCCTGGAGACGGAGCTGGCTGGCTTCCGGCAACGCCAGGCCGAGCGTGAGGCGGTGCCGACGCTGGTGGCGCTGCGTGCGGGATTCGAGGCGGCACGCCAGGCGGTGCTGGCGGAACTGCCGCCGGACGATCCGGCGCGGCCGGCGCTGGAGCGCGCGACCCAGTTGCTGGTGAACCGGCTGCTGCATCGGCCGATGGCGGAATTGCGCCGGATGGCCGTGACGGGACCAGGGGCGGCAGAAGAACAGGTGGCGGCCGAAGCGCTGTTGCGGCGGCTGTTTCTGGATGTGCCGGCTGACGATACGCCTGACGATACGAAGTATGAGGAGTAGGTCGGTGGACCTGAATCACAAACTGAACCGCGTGGTTGCCCGGCATGACGAGCTGCGGGCGATGTTGTCGTCGGGCGGGCCGATGGATGCCCAGCGCTTCGCGCGCATGTCGAAGGAATATTCCGACCTGGAGGCCGTGGTCGAAAGCATCAACGCCCTGCGTGCCGGCGAGGCGGAGCGCGACGGGCTGGTCCAGATGCTGGCCGATCCGGCGACCGATGCGGAAATGAAGTCGATGGCCGAGGACGAGCTGTCCGTCCTGGAGGATCGCCTGACGAAGCTGGAGCAGGCGGTGAAGATCGCCCTGCTGCCGAAAGATGAGGCAGATGCGAAGAACGCCATCCTGGAAGTCCGCGCCGGCACCGGCGGCGACGAGGCCGGGCTTTTCGCCGCCGAACTGTTCGAGATGTACCGCCGTTATGCCGTGCTGCATGGCTGGCGCTTCGAGGTGATGGAAGTCTCGGAGAATGATGTCGGCGGTATGAAGGAAGGCATTGCCACCATCACCGGCGCCAATGTCTTTGCCCGGCTGAAATATGAATCCGGCGTGCATCGCGTTCAGCGCGTGCCGGCAACCGAGAATCAGGGCCGCATCCACACCTCCGCCGCCACCGTCGCCGTGCTGCCGGAAGCCGAGGAAGTGGACGTGAATGTCGAGGACAAGGATCTGCGCATCGACGTGTTTCGGGCCAGCGGGCCGGGCGGCCAGTCGGTGAACACCACCGACAGCGCGGTGCGCATCACCCATCTGCCAACCGGGCTGGTTGTTATCCAGCAGGACGAGAAATCGCAGCTGCGCAACAAGCAGAAGGCGATGCGGATCTTGCTGTCCCGACTGTACGATCTGGAACGCGGCAAGCTGGACGCCGAACGCTCCGCCGCGCGCAAGAGCCAGGTCGGCTCCGGCGACCGGTCGGAGCGCATCCGGACCTATAATTTCCCGCAAGGGCGCGTCACCGATCACCGCATCGGCCTGACCCTGCACAAGATCGAGAAAGTCATGCTGGGCGAGGCGCTGGACGAGGTGATCGACGCGCTGACCGCCGAGGATCAGGCGGAGATGCTGGCGGAACTGACGTGACGCCTGCCGTCGCTCTGCTGCGCGATGCCGCCGTGCAGCTGGAGGCCGCCGGGGTGGAAGAGGCACGGCGCGATGCCCGCCTGCTGCTGGCCGAGGCGCTGGGGGTGGAGGCGCACCGGCTGATCCTGGAGCCGCAGACCAATGTCCCGCCCGCGGCCGCTGACCGCTTTGCCGGTTTCGTGGCGGCGCGCGCGGCGCGTGTGCCGGTCTCGCGTATCCTGGGGCGGCGTGAATTCTGGGGGCTCACCTTCCGGCTGTCGCCGGCGACGCTGGACCCCAGGCCGGACAGCGAGACGCTGGTGGAGGCGGTGCTGAAGGCCTTCCCGGACCGGACGGCGCCCTTGCGCGTGCTGGATTTCGGCACCGGCACCGGCTGTCTGCTGCTGGCGGTGCTGTCGGAATATCCGAATGCTACCGGGCTTGGCATCGACAAGGCGGAGGACGCGGTGGCGACGGCCAGTGCCAATGCTGTTGATCTGGGCCTTGCCGGCCGGGCGGAAATCCGGCTGGGCGACTGGGGCCAGGGTCTTGGGGGCCAGGGTCTTGGGGGCCAGGGGGTGGGGGAGCCGTTCGACATCATCCTGTCCAACCCGCCTTATATCGAGGCGGCTGTGGTGCCGGCGCTGGCGCCGGAAGTGGCACGGCATGACCCGCTGCTGGCGCTGGCCGGCGGTGCGGACGGGCTGGATGCCTATCGCCGGCTGCTGCCCGATGTGGCGCGGTTGCTGGCAGCGCAGGGACATGCGTTTCTGGAACTGGGGCAGGGTCAGGCAGCGGATGTCGCGGCGCTGGCGCAGCAGTGCGGGCTGATACAGCGGGCACTGCATGCCGATCTGGCCGGGATCGCGCGGTGCCTGGAACTGGTTCCCGGAAGTGGTTAACGCCGCCTGCCGGTAAACGGTCCTGACAAATTTGCCGGCCAAAACGTAAAAAAATGTTGGACAGGGCGGAATTAGCGACTAGGTTGAACGCGGCTGAACGCCCGGCGGCCCAGCGTTGAAAAACGCCAAGCCAAGCTCTCCCGAATATCGGTGGTTCGTCCTGTTGAGACGCACCTTTCGTGCTGCCGGCCCGGCGTGTGATGCCCATTACAACGTGTAGAATGGTGCCATGAGACAAGGTCCTCATCAGAAGCGCTCCCGCGGGCGCGGCAACGGCGGACGCAAGCCGCATTCGTCGCCCCGGAACCATACGTATGACAGCAATGGTCCCGAGGTCCGTATCCGGGGAACCGCCTATCAGGTTCACGAGAAATACATGGCGCTGGCGCGCGACGCGTCGGCGTCGAGCGATCGCGTCCGCGCCGAAAACCTGCTGCAGCATGCCGAGCATTATCTGCGCATTATCCAGGCCGAAGAGGCCGCGCAGGCGGAGTATGACGAGAACCAGCAGCGCCATAATGGCAACCGCAATCAGGGCGGCGAGCGCTCCTTCGAGCAGCGCGGTGACCGTAACCGTGACGATCGCGGGCGCGACGAACGGGGCCGCGACGACCGGCAGACCGGCGATGGCGATGCCAGCGACGAGTCAGACGAGGATGGTGACGGCCAGGTCGTCATGCTGAACCGGCATGGCGAGGCCGAGGACGAGTCCGATGACCGTTCCGACCGCTCGGACAGGTCCGACCGTTCGGACAGGTCTGATCGCTCCGACCGTTCCGAGCGTCGCCAGGCCGCACCTCAGGGCGAGCGCCGTCCGCGTCCGCCGCGTGACGAGCGCCGGAACGAGTCCCGGGACGAAGATGATGCCGACGGGCTGCAGCGCATGATGGGCCTGGGTGGCGGGTCGCCGGCCAGCACCAGCAGCGCGCAGGGCGAGGGCGATGAGGATACGGCGCCGCGGCGCGGTCCGTTGCGCCGCCCGCGCCGGCCGCGCGATGCCGACGCGGCACCGGCGGAAGCCGCTGCCGCGCCGGAGGCTGTTGAGACGGCAGAGCCGCAGGCGGCCCCGGTGCGCCGCCGCCGCGCCCCGCGCTCCCGGAGTGCCGATGCCGAGCAGGGCACCCTGCCGGTGGAAGAGGAAAGCGGCGCAGCCTGACTGGCCATGCTGTAACGGTACAAAAAAACCCCCGGGATCGCTCCCGGGGGTTTTGCTTTGCGCGGGTATGGATAGCGTCAGGCGGCCTGTTCGACGATCCGTTTGCCGTTGATCGCCAGCACGCCGTCCTCGACATCGACCTTCACCCGGTCGCCATCATGGATCGAGCCTTCCAGGATCATGGTCGCCAGCGGATTCTGCAGCTCGCGCTGGATCACCCGCTTCAGCGGCCTTGCGCCATAGACCGGATCGTAGCCGGCATCGCCCAACCAGATCTTGGCGGCGTCGGACAGCTCCAGCGCGATGTTGCGGTCTTCCAGCAGCGCGTAGAGCCGGCCCAGCTGCACCTCGACGATGCCGGTCATGTTCTCCCGCGTCAGCCGGTGGAACAGCAGGATATCGTCCAGCCGGTTCAGGAATTCCGGACGGAAGGCGGCACGCACCACCTCCATCACAGCGGCCCGCATGCTTTCCACTTCGGCACCGCTGGAATCGCCCGCCATCATCTCCGACCCCAGATTCGAGGTCATGATGATCAGCGTGTTGCGGAAGTCGACCGTGCGGCCCTGGCCATCGGTCAGGCGGCCATCGTCCAGCACCTGCAGCAGCACGTTGAACACGTCGGGGTGCGCCTTCTCGACCTCGTCGAACAGGATCACCTGGTAAGGCCGGCGGCGTACCGCCTCGGTCAGCGCCCCGCCTTCCTCATAGCCGACATAGCCGGGAGGCGCACCAATCAGCCGGCTGACGGCGTGCTTTTCCATATATTCCGACATGTCGATGCGCACCATCGCCTGCTCGTCGTCGAACAGGAACTCGGCCAGTGCCTTGGTCAGCTCGGTCTTGCCCACACCCGTGGGGCCGAGGAACAGGAAGGAACCGATCGGCCGGTTCGGGTCCTGCAGCCCGGCGCGGGCGCGGCGGATGGCGTTGGAGACGGCGATGACGGCCGGATCCTGGCCGATCACGCGCTGGCGCAGCTTGCCTTCCATGGTCAGCAGCTTCTCGCGCTCGCCTTCCATCATCTTGTCGACGGGGATGCCGGTCCAGCGCGAGACGATCTGCGCGATCTCCTCTGCCGTCACTTCCTCCTTCAGCATGTGATGGCTGTCATCATCCTCCGCACCCTTCAGCTTGCGCTCCAGCTCCGGGATCACGCCATACATCAGCTCGCCGGCGCGCTGCAGTTCGCCGCGTCGCTGTGCGATCTCCAGCTCGGTGCGGGCCTGGTCCAGCTGTTCCTTCAGCTTCTGGCCGGCCGACAGGCTTTCCTTCTCGCTCTGCCACTGCGCGGTCAGGTCGGCGCTCTCGCTCTCCAGTTCGGACAGCTCCACCTCCAGCTTCTCCAGCCGGTCGCGCGAGGCGGAATCGGTCTCCTTCTTCAGCGCTTCGCGCTCGATCTTCAGCTGGATGATCTTGCGGTCCAGCTCGTCGATTTCCTCCGGCTTGGAATCGACCTGCATGCGCAGCCGGCTGCCGGCCTCGTCCACCAGATCGATGGCCTTGTCGGGCAGGAAGCGGTCGGTGATATAGCGGTTGGAGAGCTGTGCCGCCGCGACGATGGCGCTGTCGGTGATGCGCACGCCGTGATGCAGCTCGTACTTCTCCTTCAACCCGCGCAGGATGGAGATGGTCTCCGGCACCGAGGGTTCGGACACGAACACCGGCTGGAAGCGCCGCGCCAGGGCGGCGTCCTTTTCCACATGCTTGCGGTACTCGTCCAGTGTCGTGGCACCGACGCAATGCAGCTCGCCGCGTGCCAGGGCCGGCTTCAGCATGTTGGAGGCGTCCATCGCGCCATCCGCCTTGCCGGCACCCACCAGCGTGTGCATCTCGTCGATGAACAGGATGATCTCGCCGGCCGCCGCCGAGATTTCGCTCAACACCGCTTTCAGTCGCTCCTCGAACTCGCCGCGGAACTTGGCGCCGGCGATCAGCGACCCCAGGTCGAGCGACAGCAGCCGGCGGTTCTTCAGCGTCTCCGGCACGTCGCCATTGACGATGCGCTGGGCCAGCCCCTCGACGATGGCGGTCTTGCCGACGCCGGGCTCGCCGATCAGCACGGGATTGTTCTTGGTGCGGCGTGACAGCACCTGGATGGTGCGGCGGATTTCCTCGTCGCGGCCGATCACCGGGTCGATCTTGCCCTCGCGGGCGGCGGCCGTCAGGTCGCGGGCATAGCGCTTCAGCGCGTCATAGCCCTGCTCGGCCGACGCGGTGTCGGCGGTGCGGCCCTTGCGGACATCGTTGATCGCCTCGTTCAGCTTCTGCGGGGTGAGGCCGGCCTCCTTCAGCGCCTTGCCGGCATCGCTGCCCTCGGCCAGGGCGAGCGCCAGCAACAGCCGCTCGGCGGTGACGAACTTGTCGCCCGCCTTCTCGGCGATCTTGGTCGCCTGATCGAGGATGCGCGCCAGTTCCGGCGAGAGATAGACCTGGCCGGCACCGCTGCCCTCGACACGCGGCAGCTTTTCCAGCGCCGCATCGACGGTTGACAGCGCCTTGGCGGGATCGCCGCCCGAGGCGCGGATGAGGTTGGCGGCCAGCCCTTCGGAATCGTCCAGCAGCACCTTCAGCAGGTGTTCCGGCATCAGCCTCTGATGGCCGCGCGTCAGCGCCATGGTCTGGGCAGACTGCAGAAAGCCCTTCGACCGTTCGGTGAATTTCTCGATATCCATGCGATTGTCTCCTGTTGCGACACATCGATCCGCCTGCCCCTCAGGCCATTTCCGAGAGTGCGGCCCCGCCTGGCGGCGGCCGCTTCGGAACCGGATCCATGCTCTTTGCTAGAGATGGCGTGTCCTTTGTGTCACACAAGAGGCAGGCGCGCGAATAAGCGACTGGAATCGCGCGTTGACAGGTCAGCCTATAGGTTTAGAGAGTGACGCATGTCCGATTCGCCGACCCTTACCCGCCTGTGCCGCTACCCCGTGAAGGGGATGAGCGCGAATGAGCTCGATTCGGTGGCGCTTTCCGTGGGAATGGCGATGCCGCATGACCGGCGTTTCGCCATCGCCCATGGCTCGACCACCGACCTGCCGCCGGATGGCGGGTGGGCACCCAAGGCGAATTTCGTCACGCTGGTGAACTGCGCCAAGCTGGCCGGCATCGAGGCCGGCTTCGATGCGGAAACCGGCTTTCTGACGTTGAAGCGCGACGGCAGGCAGGTGGCACGCGCCGATATCAGTACGCCGCTCGGTCGCACCATCGTCGAGGATTTCCTGCGCGCCTATCTGGCAGGCGAGGTTCGCGGCGCGCTCCGGCTGATCGAGGCGAAGGAGGATGCCTTCACCGATTCGCGCGAAGGCAAGCTGTCGCTCATCAACCTCGCCAGCATCCACGATCTGGAGAGGGTGACCGGCCATCCGGTCGATCCGATCCGGTTTCGCGGCAATCTCTATATCGAGGGCTTGCCGGCCTGGGCGGAATTCGGCTGGACCGGGGACACGAAAATCCGGCTGGGCGGGGTGGAGTTCCGGCTCTACAAGCGCATCGGCCGCTGTGCGGCGACCAATGTGAATCCGGCGACGGCGGAGCGCGACGCCAATCTGCCGCTGGCGCTGCGCCGCGGCTTTGGCCATCTCGACATGGGTGTCTATCTGCAGGTGACGGAACCCGGCACCGTGCGGGTCGGGGACGCGCTGGCGGTTTCCTGACTTCCCTGCTTGACCCGGCAGCGAGGGGCGGGTAGGACAGGATCATTATGGCAAAGCGCACCTTCATCAGGCTTGTGACCGTCCCGTTCTCGGCAGTCAAAGAGGACTCCCGGGACGAGTCCGCCCGCCGCGCGCCATAATTCAACGCTGATATAAGAACAGCCGAGCGCGCCGGACCCTGACGAAGGCGCGCTTTTTCTTAATCGCCAGGCTTCTTGCCTCCAAAATCCAGCGCCCTCGTCTTCCGGCCCCTCGGCGGAGGAACAAGAGATGTCCGTCGCTGCCAGTCTGCTGAGAGACACGCGTCCGCCCGCCGAAAGCGGCCGGCCCAACTGGGACGAAACCCGCGCCACCCTGAAACTGGCGCTGCCGCTGATTCTGGCGCAGCTCGCCCAGATGGCGATCAACACAACCGATGTTGTGATGACCGGCTGGCTGGGGCCGGAGATGCTGGCCGCCGGCACGCTGGCGACCAACTATATGTTTCCGCTGTTCTTCCTGGGCATGGGGATTCTGGCGGCGGTTGCGCCGCTGATCTCGCAGGCGCTGGGGGCGCGGCAGTTCCGCAATGTCCGGCGCAGCGTGCGCCAGGGCTTCTGGGCCGGTGCCGCGCTGTCCGTGCCCTATTTCTTCCTGCTGCTGTTCTCGGCGCCGATCATGGCGCTGCTGGGTCAGAAGCCGGAGGCGGTGGCCGAGGCGGAACGCTATCTGCATGTATCGATGATCGCCATTCCCTTCGTGCTGTGGCTGATTCCGCTGCGCATCCTGCTGGCCTCGCACGGCAAGGCGCATCTGGTGCTCATCAGCTCCACCACCGGCTTCTTCCTGAACATTCTCGGCAATTACACCTTCATGTTCGGCAATTTCGGCTTTCCGAGGCTGGAGCTGGTGGGGGCGGCGATCAGCTCCGTGCTGGTGAACGTCGCCATGTTCTCGGTCCTGCTGGCCTATTGCCTGACGAACCGGCGGCTGCGGCGCTATCGCATCCTGGCGCGTTGGTGGCGGCCGGACTGGCCGCGCTTTGCCACCATTTTCCGCATCGGCGTGCCCAGCGGCCTGACCAACCTGGCGGAGGTCGGGCTGTTCTCGGCGGCCAGCTTCCTGATCGGCGCGATCAGCATCCAGGCGCTGGCGGCGCACGCCATCGCCCTGCAATGCGCGGCGCTCAGCTTCATGGTGCCCTATGGGCTGTCGCAGGCGACGACGATCCGTGTCGGGCTGGCGGCAGGGGCGGAGAACCGGCCCGGCGTGCGCCGTGCCGGGGTGATCTCGCTGTCGCTGGGGCTGGGCTATGCGGTCGCTGCGGCGCTGGGCCTCTGGCTGGCGGGCGACTTCATCGCCGGGCTGTTCCTCGATCATCACGATCCGAAAAATCTGCCGGTCATCGAGATCGCGGTGCGGCTGCTGCTGATCGCCGCCTGGTTCCAGCTGTTCGACGCCACCCAGACCATCGCGCTGGGGGCGTTGCGCGGTCTGCGCGATACCGCCGTGCCGATGGCCTATGCGATTGCCGGCTATTGGGGGCTGGGCTTCACCGGCGCGGTGATCCTGGGCTACTGGGTCGAGATCGCGCCGGGCTGGGGCGGCGTCTATGGCGTGTGGCTGGGTTTCGTCATCGGGCTTGCCAGCGTGGCGGTGGCGCTCATCCTGCGCTTTCTTGCCCGCACGCGGGTTTAGGCGAAAACCCCTGACTTGTGCCGAGGCGGCGGCGCCGGTATGGTGCCGCCGACTTCGCGACTGAACAGGTCACTGGGGACGCATGCGCAGTTTTCTGGATTTCGAGAAGCCGATTGCCGAGGTCGAAGGCAAGATCGAGGAGCTTCGGCATCTGTCCGGCGGCAGTGAGATCAACATTGCCGAGGAAGTGGCGCGGCTGGAAGGCAAGGTCGAGCGTCTGCTGCTGACCACCTATCAGAAGCTCACGCCCTGGCAGAAGGTGCAGGTGGCGCGCCATCAGGACCGGCCGCGCTTCAGGAACATCATCTCGCATCTGATCGAGGAATTCACGCCGCTGGCGGGCGACCGCAACTTCGGCGAGGATTCCGCGCTGCCGGGCGGGCTGGGCCGGTTCCGCGGCCATTCCGTCGTCGTCATGGGGATGGAGAAGGGTTCGACCACCGAAGAGCGCGTGCGCTACAATTTCGGCATGGCCAAGCCCGAGGGCTACCGCAAGGCCCGCCGGCTGATCGAGCTGGCCGACCGGTTCGGCCTGCCGATCGTGACCTTCATCGACACGGCGGGCGCTTACCCCGGCGTCGGCGCGGAAGAGCGCGGCCAGGCCGAGGCCATCGCGCGCTCCATCGAGGCCTGCCTCGCCGTCAAGGTGCCGGTGATCGCCTGCATCGTCGGCGAGGGCGGTTCCGGCGGCGCCATCGCGCTGGCCGCCGCCGATCACATCA
Source organism: Oceanibaculum nanhaiense (assembly GCF_002148795.1). Classification (NCBI taxonomy): domain Bacteria; kingdom Pseudomonadati; phylum Pseudomonadota; class Alphaproteobacteria; order Rhodospirillales; family Oceanibaculaceae; genus Oceanibaculum; species Oceanibaculum nanhaiense. The sequence continues at coordinate 104,908 of NZ_MPOB01000007.1, forward strand.
TCATGTTCGAACACTCGGTCTATTCGGTGATCTCGCCGGAAGGCTGTGCCTCGATCCTGTGGCGCAGCGCCGATCAGTCGCAGGTCGCCGCCGAGGCGCTGCGGCTGACCGCGCAGGATCTGTACAAGCTGGATGTGATCGACGAAATCGTGCAGGAGCCGGTGGGCGGCGCGCACCGCCGCCCTGACGAGGCGCTGACGGCGCTCGGCGATTCCATCGAGAAGGCGCTGAAGATTCTGCTGCCGCAGAATGGCAAGGACCTCAAGGCGAAGCGCCGTGAGAAATTCCTCGCCATGGGCAAGATCGGCCTGTCCTGATCGGCTTTGAGGGGCTGTGTTAGAACAGCCCCTCGATTTCGCCCTTCTGGTTCACATAGATCGAATTGGCCGCCGGCACGCGCGGCAGGCCGGGCATCGTCATGATGTCGCCGCAGATCGCCACCACGAATTCGGCGCCTGCCGACAGCCGGACCTCGCGCACCGGCACGATATGGCCGGCGGGCGCGCCGCGCGCTGTGGCGTCGGTTGAGAAGCTGTATTGCGTCTTGGCGATGCAGACCGGGAAATGCCCGAAGCCGTCCGCCTCCATCTGCTCGAAACGGCGGGCGACGGTGGCGTCGAAGGCGATGTCCTCGGCGCCGTAGATCGACCGGGCAACGGTACGCACTTTTTCCGCCAGCCGCATCTCGTCAGGATAGAGGGTCTTGAAGTTGGACTGGCCGCTATCCGCCAGTTCGGCCACGCGCGCGGCCATCGCCTCGATGCCCGCACCACCCTCGGCCCAGTGCCGGTTCAGGAAGCAATCGACGCCCTGCGCCCGGCAATATTCCAGCACCGCCGCCGTTTCCGCCCCGGTATCGCCGGTGAAGGCATTGATGCCAACCACCAGCGGGACGCCATATTTCCGCACATTGGCGATATGCCGGCCAAGATTGGCGAGGCCGGCCTCGACGGCGGCGACATTCTCCTGCCCCAGATCGGCCTTGGCCACGCCGCCATGCATCTTCAGCGCGCGGATGGTGGCGACGATGACGGCGGCGTCCGGCGCCAGCCCGGCCTTGCGGCATTTGATGTCGAAGAATTTCTCCGCCCCCAGATCGGCGCCGAAGCCGGCCTCAGTGACCACGTAATCGGCCATTTTCAGCGCTGCCTTGGTGGCGATGACCGAATTGCAGCCATGCGCGATGTTGGCGAACGGGCCGCCATGCACCAGGGCCGGGTTGTTCTCCAGCGTCTGCACCAGATTGGGCATCAGCGCATCGCGCAGCAGCGCCGCCATCGGGCCGGCGGCCATCAGCTCCGCCGCGCGCACCGGCCGGCGTTCGCTTGTGTAGCCGACGACAATGCGGCCCAGCCGCGCGGTCAGGTCTTCCAGGTCCGTCGCCAGGCAGAAGATCGCCATCACCTCCGACGCTACGACGATGTCGAACCCGTCCTCGCGCGGATAGCCGTTGGCGGGGCCGCCCAGCGAGCTGACGATCTGGCGCAGCGCCCGGTCGTTCATGTCCAGCACCCGGCGCCAGGTGACGCGGCGGGTGTCGATGCCGATTTTGTTGCCCCAATGGATGTGATTGTCGATCAGCGCGGCCAGCAGATTGTTCGCCGCCGCGATGGCGTGGAAATCGCCGGTGAAATGCAGGTTGATATCTTCCATCGGCACGACCTGGGCGTGACCGCCGCCGGCGGCCCCGCCCTTCATGCCGAAGCACGGGCCGAGGCTGGGCTCGCGCAGGCAGATCATCGTCTTCCGGCCGATCCGGTTCAGCCCGTCACCGAGACCCACCGTGGTGGTGGTCTTGCCCTCGCCGGCGGGCGTCGGGCTCATCGCCGTTACCAGGATCAGCCGGCCGTCCGGCCGGTCCTTGAGGGAGGCGATATAGGCCAGGTCGATCTTCGCCTTGGTCGGCCCGTACCGGTACAGCTTGTCGGCCGGGATCGCCAGGCGCGCGGCAATGTCCTCGATGGGCTTCAGCCGGGCTTCGCGGGCAATCTCGATATCGGATTTCGGGCTGCTCGACACCTGTGGTCTCCCCCTGTTTTTGTTTTCCCGGTGGCCGCGGCGATCTGACGCTGGCATTCTGTCGGAAGGGTTTTCTGAATATCGGCGGCCACTATGGCGAATGTTGCTGGCTTTCGTCCAGCAAGGCCTTGTTAACCTTTGCTTAAGCCAAGCGAATTTAGTCTAGTGCGATGCGGCCGGCGTGCGCCGCCTGTGGGGAGCGACAATGTCCGGCAATAATTCGAACGACCTGAAGCCCGAAATCCTGAAGCTTTTCGCCTTCACTCAGAAGATCCGGAACGAGCTTGCCGCGATTCGCAAGCCGGGCGAGGATTCGGACCGGTTCAACAGCATGTCGCAGGAACTGGACGCCATTGTTGCGGCGACCGAGGATGCGACCAACACGATCCTGGAAAGCGTCGAGGAGATCGACGCCATCGCCCAGGATATCCGCGCCATGGCACCGGACAACAAGCCGATGACCGCGAAGCTGGATGCCATTGGCGACCGCATCGGCGCGGTGTTCGAGGCCTGCACCTTCCAGGACATCACCGGACAGCGCGTCTCCAAGGTCGTGACCTCGCTGAAATTCATCGACGAGAAGCTGAACACCATGGTCAGCCTGTGGGGCAAGGACGAGCTGGCGCGCCTGTCCAAGGAGATCGGCGAGGATGTGCGCGAGGGCGACAAAGCCCTGTTGAATGGCCCGCAATTGAAGGGCCAGGGCGTCAGCCAGGACGATATCGACCGCCTGTTCGACTGACCGGAGACGATGGGCATGGGGCCGGCCCATCTCGGCCGCGTCGCGTCAGGGCGCGGTTTCGCCAGCGAGCGCATGGCGCTGCCCCAGGTACAGCAGGGATTGCAGGCGCTGGGCGGCGGCATCGCCATGGTGCCTGGCACGCTGAACCTGCTGCTCGATCTGCCATTTGCCGGGGTCCTGCCCTTCTATGTGACGGAGGCCGATCTGGGCGGCGTCATCTGGTCGGACCATGTGCCCGGCCGCAAGGGGTTGTCGATCGGACGGGCGCTGATCGCCGAGCGTTATCGCGGGCTGGTGCTGCGCGGCGACGAGCCGGCCTATCCGGCGAATCAGGTGGAGATCGCCTGCGAGGTGCGGCTGCGCGACACTTTGGGGCTGGCCGATGGCGCCCGCCTGGATTTCCGCCTGGTCGATAGTTTCAGATAGCAGCGCCGTCAGGTTATCGCCCAGCCGATCAGGGCGGCGCCGATGACAAGCTGGAAGATGCCGCCGACAATCCGGGCCGCGATGAAGGCCTGCAGCGCGCCGACGAAGAACAGCGCCCCCAGCCCCATCAGCACCCAGGCGAACAGCGTGGCGTCACCCATGCCGGAACCGGCGGCAACGCCGTCGAAGAAATCCGCCAGCACCGTGCGCAGCGTGTTCAGGGCACCCAGCACCGTGTCGGCGACCCAGGCCAGTGCCGCACCGATCATCGCCCCCAGATCGTGCAGCAGATTCGCTTCGGCCATGATCGGAAATCCTTCCCCGGCGGAGATAATAAGGCCGCGTTCTCAATATTTTGCGGCGTTAACGATTGATTCAGCTTAACCGTGTTTAATTGTTTCGTGGCGAACATTTGAGACGTTGGGCCACGGAAAGGCAAGATAGGGTCATGTTCGCGAAACTGAAGCAAATGCTCACGGTCGATGATCGCCGGATCGCCCCGCGCGTCGAGCCGGTTGGCGACTGTTTCGTGGAACTCGATGGCCATCGCTTTGCCCTGAAGAACTGGAGCCTCACCGGCCTGTTCTTCGGCCCGTGCGATCTGGTCGTGCCGAAGCAGAAAATCTATCTGCGGCTGTGCGTGAAGGACGAGGCGGTCGATATCGACTTTCCGGTCGAGGCGGTGGTGGCACGCGTGCAGCCTGACGGCATGGTCGGCGCCTTCTTCTACAGCATGAATCCGGGGCTGAAGAAGCAGATCATCAAATATTTCACGCATCAGCGCGAACTCGTCGGCGACGAGAATTAACAGCTTCGCCGATCAGAGGCCGCCTGCGGCCGCCCTCGCGATGGCGCGGCGATAGCCTTCCGGCAGGGCGAGGCCGGATAAGGCATCCCCGGACAGATCATCGACCGAAAATAATCCGACATCGAGGTGCTCATCGCTGAAGCTGAGCGCCCCCAGATCGTGCTTTAGCCGGCAGGCATAGCTGACGATCACCACTTCTCCAATCGGTTCTGGCCGATCCACCTGCGCGATGCGGTAGGTCCAGCAATCCAGCAGCGCCCCCACCGCGACATCAAGATACAATTCCTCGAAGATTTCCCGATGCAGGCAGGCTTCCGGCTGCTCGCCTGGTTCCAGCCTGCCGCCCGGCAATTCCCATTCCGCGCGCTCGTTGCGCAGCAGGATGACCTGCCCGCGATGCAGGATCACCCCCTTGATCGATACCGGAAAGACAGGCCCGGCCATCGGTTCAGCCCTGGCTGGTGATGGCGGCGGCGCCGAAGCCGATCAGCAGCGCGCCGGCGAAGCGGTTGATCCAGGGCAGCGCCGTGTCCGGTATCCGCCCGCGGATTGCCGTCACGACACCGGACAGCAGCACCCACCACAGGGCGGAGCCGACAAACACCCCGACCGCCAGGGCGACCGACTGGCCGGTCTCGCCGCCGGCATGCATCAGCCCCAGCCCGGCGAAGATCGCGATGAAGGACAGGATGGTCATCGGGTTGGTGAGGGTCAGCGCGTAGGTCGTGGCAACCTCGCCCGCCAGCCCCAGCTTCCCGCCGGGAGAAAGGAAGGGGAGGCCGGGGCGCTTCGGCGCCGGCCCGGTATCGGGATAGATCAGGAAGGCCTTCACGCCGAGCAGGATCAGGAAGACGCCGCCGCCGATTTTCAGCACATCCTGCCAGAGCACGAAGAAATCCATCACCGACACCAGCCCGAAGGCGGCGATGGCGCCATAGGTGCCATCCGCGAGCGCGGCGCCCAGCCCGACGGCAAGCCCCGCCGGCAGGCCGCGCTTCAGCGTGCGCTGGATACACAGTGCGCCAATCGGGCCAACGGGAGCGGCGATCGCGAAGCCGACAGCCAGTGCCTTGTAGAAGAAAAGCAGATCCATTGAGGGTCCGATCGGGTGCTGCCGGCTGATTGTTTTCGCGGTGGCTGTGGAAAATGTTGATGAAACTGTGGATGGAAAGTAAAGTAAAAAAAATATCCTTAAAACCAAACTCCCCAGATAATATGGCTTTCGATTCGGAAAGTGTTCTAGACAAGGTTGGGTGGCAACTCCTGCGTGCTTTGCAGGAAGATGCCCGTTTATCCTTCAGCGAGCTGGGACGCCGCGTGGGTTTATCCTCACCCGCCGTGGCCGAACGCGTGCGCCGCATGGAGGATATGGGCATCGTCGCCGGCTATCGCGCGACCATCGACCCGACGCGTCTGGGCTTTCCGACCCTGGCCTTCATCCATCTGCGGTTGAACGGCGATCAGTATGCCCGTGTCGCCGCGATGGCCCGCAATCTCAGCGAAGTCATCGAATGCCACCATGTCACCGGCATGGACTGCTTCCTGTTCAAGGTGCTGGTGTCTTCCCCGGCGCATCTGGAGGCGGTGATCGCCCAGCTGCGCACCTTCGGCCAGACCAGCAGCTCCATCGTGCTGTCCTCGCCGGTAAAGAGCAAGATGCTGTTGTCCGGGCCCAGCGTGCGCATCGAACCTTGAGGCCGCGTTAAAGAATCCAGCGCGGACGACTTGACGGGGCTGGCGGGAACGGCTACAAACCGCGCTCCCCGCGCCGGATCACCGGCTCGGAACGCTATTTGTGGGGCGGAAGCCCGATCAACCGTCAGGGCTTGCCCTGCCTTAGGAATTCGGAGACGAGATATGGCGAAACGCTGCACGATCACCGGCAAGGGCGTGCTGGTCGGCAACAACGTCAGCCACGCCAATAACAAGACCCGCCGCCGGTTCCTGCCGAACCTGCAGGAAACCTCGCTGCTGTCCGATGTGCTTGGCATGGTGCGTGTGCGCCTCAGCACCAACGCGATCCGCACCATCGAGAAGAATGGCGGCATCGACGCCTATCTGCTGAACGCCCGCGCGACCGCGCTGACCACCGAGGCGCGTCAGCTGAAGCGCCGCGTGGTGAAGGCGATGGAGAAGAAGCAGGCCGCCTGATAAGCGCCGCTTCCAGAGAGATGCGAAGGCCCGCTCTTGCAGCGGGCCTTTTGCTTTTGGGGCTCAGCAGGCTTCCGGGTCGCGCATCCGGGTCAGGCGCTGGCTGCCCAGCAGCGCGAATTTCAGGGTCAGCGCCTTGCGGCGCGCCGGCGCCAGGCGCGTCTCGGGCGCATCGCGCAGGATTGCCGCGCCGAAGCGGTCGGCGACGATCAGTCCGGGCTCGCCGGGCAGGATGTCGTGCGGGAAGCCTTCACCCACGGCGAAGAAGAACCGGTCGCAGAAGTCGAGATAGTCCCGCCATTTGCGGTCGCTGCGGAAATCCTGCACCGAGGATTTCACCTCGACCACGGCAATACCGCCATCCGGCGCCAGCGCCATTACATCGACCCGGCGGCCGGTGCGCAGTGTTACTTCCGTCAGCGTGCCATAGCCGTGGGCGGCCAGCAGCCGGCAGGTGCCGCGCACGATGTCGCCGGCAAGGAGAGGGCTGGCAAGGGGCGGGTAGGGGCTGGCCGCCAGGTCGCTCATTGCCGGATCCCCTTGGCACCCCGCAGGTCGCATTCTTCGAGATTGGCGCCGCGCAGATCGGCGTCGGTGAAATCGGCGTCCTGCAGGTCGGCCCCCGACAGATCGGCATTGCGCAGCACCGCCTTCACGAAGCTGGCGTTGCGGGCGACGGCCTTGCGCATGTCGATGCCGGACAGATCAGCCTCGATGAATTTCGCGTGCTCCAGCTGGCTGGTCCAGAACTGGGTCACCGCGCCGAAGATCGGCACCGGGTTCATCTTGGCGGCGACCAGCCGGGCGCCGGTCAGGTTGGCGCGCTTCAGATTGACCCCGCGCAGATCGGAGCGCGACAGGTCGGCGCCGCGCAAATCGGCGAACCCCATATCGGCCATCAGCAGCTCGCATTTCTGCAGGTCGGTATTGGCGAGCACCGCGAATTCGAAGGCGCCGGCGGAGAAGTTCAGCTCCGCCAGCTTCATGCCGCTGAGATCGACCCGCGTCAGGTTGGCGCGCTTGCCCTTCTTGCCGGCGGTGCGGATCCAGTCGAAATGCTGGCGGACCAGGGTTTGCAGCGTAATGTCCAGCGTATCGAAATGCACCGGCTTCAGCGCGTTCTGGAAATTGGCGGCGCCGTAATCGACGGTGCCGAACACGGCCCCGGCCAGATCCGCACCGGCGAAGGATGTCTCGCTCAGGATGGCGCCAATCAGGATCGCGCCATGCAGGATGGCGCCGTCGAAGGTCGCCTCCGTCAGGTCGGCCCCTTCCAGGTTCGAGCCGGTGAGGTTGGAGTTGCTGAGGTCGGCGCGCACCAGCTTCACATTGCGCAGGATGCAGTCGGTCAGGTCGGTCTGCACGATGAAGGCATTCGACATCTTGGCGTTCGACAGGTCGGCGCGCGCCATGATCGCAGAACCGACATCGGTGGTGCGCGCATGCTGGCCGATGCCGACCAGATTGCCCTTCTTGTCGGGGCGCATCAGCAGCCCGTCGCGCAGGTCGCATTCGACCATCATGGCATCGGTCAGGTCGGCGCCGCGCAGATGTACGCCGCGCAGATCGGTGCGGGTGAGGTTGGCGCCGCGCAGATTGGCCTGTGTCAGGTCGGCGCCGAACAGGCAGGCCGCGCGCAGATTGACGCCCTCCAGAACGGCATGGTGCAGCCGCGCGCCCGACAGGTCGGCGTTGGACATATCGCGCTCCGAGAAATCCAGATAGGACAGGTCATGCAGCAGGAAGTTTGCGCGCTGTCCACCCATGCGGCCGCCGATGAACTGCTCATGCAGGTCGAGCGCGCGGTCGAGCTCCTGCTGGGTCAGCCGCTTCCACTCGAAGCCGCCATCATTGTCCGCTGATGGTGTCGTCTTCATGCGCGTTCCAGGCGAACTTTCATGAAGCCAGACTGGCGCGCTTCTGTGGCTTTGTCGAGGCGCCTCAGCCTACAGGGTTAGGGCCTACAGGGTCTGGGTCTAGAGGGTCTGGGTCTAGAGGGTTTGGGCCGCCGCCATGATCTGCATCCCGCCCTCATAGATCATCGCCAGCGCCACATAGAGGATGATGACGAGGCCGACATAGGCGATCCAGCGATAGCGGTTCAGCAGATTGGCGATCAGGCTGGCGGCCAGCCCCATGAAGGCAACCGACAGGATCAGGCCGATCACCAGCACTTCCGGGTGTTCGCGCGCCGCCCCCGCGACCGCCAGCACATTGTCCAGCGACATCGAGACGTCGGCCAGCACGATCTGCAGGGCGGCCTGGGCGAAACTCTTGCGCGGCAGTTCCGGGGCGGTTTTGCTCGCCGGGTCCTGGGAACTGCCATCGGCGCTGTCCAGCGCCGCATTGGCGGCGGCCACCTCGGCCGCGTGGCCGGCGCGCAGCTCGCGCCACATCTTCCAGGACACCCACAGCAGCAGGATGCCGCCGGCGAACAGCAGCCCGATCACCTGCATCAGCTGGGTGGTCATCAGCGCGAAGACGATACGCAGCACGGTCGCCGCCGCGATGCCCAGCATGATGACCTTCACGCGCTGGTCTTTCGGCAGGCCAGCCGCGGCGAGGCCAACGACGATGGCATTGTCGCCGGCCAGCACGATATCGATCATCAGCACCTGGAAGAAGGCGCTCAACAGGTCCGGCGTCAGCCAGTCGAAGCCCAGCATGGGAAGGGGTCTCTAAGCGGCGGGAGGCCCTTACATCGCATGCCGGCCCCTTCTCTACAAGTGGGGCGCTACCAACCGATCGCCGCGGGCAGCCAGGTCGCGGTCTGCGGCATCAGGAAAACGATGGCAATGCCGATCATCTGCAGCAGCACGAAGGGCACCACGCCGCGATAGATGTCGCCGGTGGTCACGCCGGGCGGGGCGACGCCTTTCAGGAAGAACAGTGCCCAGCCGAAGGGCGGCGTCAGGAAGCTGGTCTGCAAATTCACGCAGATCAGCGTGCCCAGCCACACCAGATTCACGTCCTGCGCGATGAAATAGGGCAGGAACAGCGGCACCGCGATGTAGCTGATCTCGATCCATTCCAGGAAGCAGCCCAGCACGAACAGCAGCAGCATCAGGAAGATCAGGCTGCCGGTCACGCCGCCGGGCGCCCAGTCGAACATGTGCTCGACCAGCTTCTCGCCGCCCAGCCCGCGAAACGCCAGGCCGAACACCTGCGACAGGATCAGGATCAGGAACACCATGCCGGAAATCGACAGGCTGGACCGTGCCGCATCGCGCAGCAGCGCGTAGTTCAGCTTGCCGGAGACGGCGCAGACGATGATCGCCCCCAGCGCCCCCATCGAGGCCGCCTCGGTCGGTGCGGCGACGCCGCCGATGATCGCCCCCAGCACGGCGACCACCAGCAACAGCGGCGGCAGCACCACCTTGAACAGCTTGGCGTAGAGCTGCCGGCGTGGCATTGCCGCGCGCTCCTCGGCGGAGATTGCCGGGGCGTGGGCAGGCCGGAAATAGGCGGTGGCGAGGATATAGAGCACATAGAGCCCTGCCAGGATCAGGCCGGGGAACACGGCGGCGGCGAACATGGTGCCGACCGATTCGCCCAATATATCGGCCAGCAGCAGCAGGATCAGGCTGGGCGGAATGATCTGCCCCAGCGTGCCCGAGGCGCAGATCGTGCCGCAGGCCAGCCCCTTGTCGTAGCCGCGCCGGAGCAGCGCCGGCAGGGTCAGCAGGCCCAGCGTCACGATGGTCGCACCAACAATGCCGGTGGAGGCCCCCATCAGCACGCCGACCAACACGATGGCGATGCCCATGCCGCCGCGCATCGAGCCGGAGAGATGGCCGACAACGTCCAGCAGTTCCTCCGCCAGCTTCGATTTTTCCAGCATCACCCCCATGAAGACGAAGAGCGGGATGGCCAGCAGCGTGTAGTTCGAGACCACGCCGAAGATGCGCGCCGGCAGCAGATTGAACAGCAGCGGGCCGAAGCCGATATAGCCGAACACAAAGCCGGAGACGGCGAGCCCGACCGCGACCGGCACGCCCACCATCAGCAGGGTGAAAAAGGAGACGACCGTCAGGATCGCCAGGATCTCGTTCGGGGACATGGTGGCCCTTGAAAGGTAGATCAGGGGAGAAGGGGGTCAGCGGGAGGGGGTGAGCCTGAGGACAGCTTTCAGCGTTTCCGCCAGTGCCTGCAGGCACAGCACGGCGAAGCCCAGCGGGATCAGCCCCTTCAGCAGGAAGCGGTGGGGGATGCCATCCGGGTTCGGTGAGCCTTCGCCCATATTGTAGGATTGCAGCACGAAGGGGATCGACAGCTTCACCAGCAGGGCGGCGATCACCGCCATCGCAAGGCCGGAGACGATGTCGATGGCAAGGCGCAGGCGCGCGGGAAAGCGCTGGTACAGCCCATCGACACGCAGCGGCTCGCCGTTCAGCAGGGCGTAGGACATGCCGAACAGCGCGATCGGCGCGATCAGGTGCCACTCCAGCTCCTGCAGCCAGATCGCACCGGTGTGCAGGAAATAGCGCACCAGCACATTGCCGGCGACCAGCAGCACCAAGGCGATGCTGATCCAGGCGGCGAGGCGGCCGAACAGCTCGACCACGAGGTCGAGCCGCCCGGCCAGTTTCGCCAGCGTTTGTTTTTGCTGTGCGGTCATGGGCCTCAGCTGCCGAGGGCAGCGCTCTGGAAGGCACCTTCGCTAAGCTTCGCCCATTTATCGTGCTTCTTCTTGAAGCCCATATAGCTGTCATGGACCTTCTTGGTCAGCGGGTCTTTCGCCGCCTCGGCCGCCAGCGTGTCGTAGGTGGCTTCCTTCAGCCGCGCGATGACCGCGTCGGGCAGCGGCTTGGCGGTGACACCGTCCTTCTCCACCAGCTCGGTCAGCGCCTCGCCGTTCACCGCTTCGCTCCAGGTCAGGCTTTCCAGCACGCAGGCCATCGAGGCGACCTTCACCATCTCCTTCAGATCGGCCGGCAGCTTCTCCCAGGCCGCCAGGCCGATGATCAGCTCGCCGGTGGTGGCGGGTTCGTGCCAGCCGGTGGTGTGGTAGAACTTGGCCGCCTTCTGCAGGCCGAGGCGGCGGTCCTGGAACGGGCCGACGAATTCCGCCGCATCGATCACGCCGCGCTCCAGCGCCGGGAAGATTTCGCCGCCGGGCAGCAGTCGGGCATCGACGCCGAGCTGGCCATAGACCTTGCCGGCCAGGCCCGGAATGCGCATGCGCAGGCCCTTCAGATCCTCGACGGTCTCCACCGGCTTGCGGAACCAGCCGGTCATCTGCACGCCGGTATTGTTCATCGGGAAGGCGACCATGTTGAAGGGCTTATAGACCTCCTGCCACAACTCCATGCCGCCGCCGTGATACAGCCAGGCCATGTGGCCCTGGAAGCTCATGCCGAAGGGCACGGTGGTGAAATACTGTGCGGCGAACACTTTGCCGGACCAGAAATAGGAGTTGGCGGCGTTGCTCTCGACCGTGCCGGCGGCGACCGCGTCGAAGCCCTCCAGCGCCGGGATCAGCTCGCCTGCCGCGAAATGCTGGATCTTCAGCCGACCGCCCGACATGGTCTCCAGCTTCTTCGCCATGTCGGTCGGGCTGCCCGGGCCGACGACATAGAACGGCGCGTTCGGGCCATAGGCGTTGGTCATCTTCCAGGTGATGCTGGACTGTGCCCGCGCGACGGTGGGGGCGGCGAGCGCGGCGGTCGCGCCCACCGTGCCGGCAAGGCCGGCCTTGATGCCAGCCTTGATGAAGGAACGGCGTTCCATGTGAAGTGCTCCTCTGTCCGTCTGTTTTGCTTGGGAGCCTCGCAACGAGGCTTCGCCGTACAAACTGCAAGCCGCGTGCCATTGGTAGGACCAGCGACAAAAGGACAGAAGATCAGGAGGTTAGGTGGCAATAGCGGGCCGGACGACGCGGGCCTATATGCGCGACTGGCGATGAAAGCGTGGGCAATGCCGCGCTGCGCTGCACAATTTCGGGGCTAATACGCCATCCAGCCGCCATCGACCATGAGGTTCTCGCCGGTCACATAGCTGGCATCGTCGGAGGCGAGAAACAGCGCGGCACTCGCCACATCGTCGGGCGTGCCGAGGCGCGGCATCGGCGTGCGCGATTCGGAATAGGCGAGGATCTCGGGAGCGACGGCGCGGCCGGTCTTGCCGGTCAGAATCTTGCCCGGCGCCACGGCGTTGCACAGGATGTGGTGCTTCGCATAATCCACCGCGATCTGCCGCGTCATATAGACCAGGCCGGATTTGGACACGCCATAGGCGATGTCGTTGGGGGCGGCGACCATGCCGTGCTGCGAGGTGATGTTCACGATCCGCCCGCGCACGCCCTGCACGATCTCCTGTGTCAGCATCTGCCGAACGGCGGCGCGCGCCATCAGGAACGGGCCGGTCAGATTCACCGCCATGACGCGGTTCCAGTCGCCCAGCGGCGTGTCGGTCAGGGGCGTGTCGGTGCCGATGGCGGCATTGTTCACCAGGATGTCCAGCTTGCCGAAGGCGGCCACGGCGGTATCGACCGCTGCCTGCGCCTGGCTTTCGTCGGAAACATCGGTGGCGACGAAGCGCACGGGATGGCCACCAGCCTCGATCAGCGCGCGAGTCGGCTCGCCGCCCTCGCGCACACTCTCGGACAGGTCGGCGATGACGATGGCGGCCCCTTCGGCGGCGAAGCGCCGGGCGATGGCCCGGCCAATGCCGGAAGCCGCTCCGGTGATCAGCGCCACCTTGCCGTCCAGCCTGCCCATGTCCCTGCCTCCTATACCCGCGTGCCCTACGCCTTCCTGCCGGTCAGCTTGCCAATCGTGCCGGTGGTGCTGAAGCCTTCCTCAAGCGTCGCCAGCACGATCCTGCCGCCATAGGATTGCACGATCTCGGCGCCGACAACGGTGTCCACGGTGTAGTCTGCGCCTTTCACCAGCACGTCGGGGCGCAATGTCTCGATCAGGTGGATCGGCGTGTCCTCGGCGAAGATCACCACCATATCGACGCTGGCCAGCGATCCCAGCACGGCGGCGCGCGCGGCTTCCGACTGCACCGGCCGGTCCTCGCCCTTCAGCCGCTTCACAGAGGCATCGCTGTTGAGGCCGACCACCAGCCGGTCGCAGGCCTTGCGGGCCTGCGCCAGCAGCGAGACATGGCCCGGATGCAACAGGTCGAAACAGCCGTTGGTGAAGCCGATCTTCAGGCCATGCGCGCGCCAGCCGCGCACCGTCTCGGCGGCGCTGGACAGCGGCAGGGTCTTGCGGTCCATCGACATCAGGCTGGTGGCGTGCTGCGCGTTCAGGATTTCGCCCGGCGTGGCGACGGCGGTGCCGGCCTTGCCGACGACGATGCCGGCGGCGAGGTTGGCCAGTTCCGCCGCGCGTTCGACCGGGATGCCGGCGGCCAGCGCGGCGGCCAGCAAGGCGACCACCGTGTCGCCGGCGCCCGATACGTCATAGACCTCGCGCGCGGCGGCCTTCAGATGCAGCGGCGGGGCGTCGGCCTGAACCAGCGTCATGCCGTCCTGGCTGCGCGTCACCAGCACCATGGCGACGTCGCAGGTCTCGATGATCTTGCGGGCGGCTGCCTCCACCTCGTCGTCGGTGCCGGCTGGCAGGCGGCTGGCCTCGGCCAGTTCCTTGCGGTTCGGCGTCAGGATGGTGGCGCCGCGATAGCGCCCGAAATCCGCCCCCTTGGGATCGACAATGATGGGCCGGCCGGCGGCACGCGCCATCTCTATCAGCCGGGTGACGACCGCATCGGTCAGCACGCCCTTGCCGTAATCGGACAGGATCAGCCCGCCGCTGGTCGCCAGATCGGTCTCGGCGCGCGACAGCAGATCGGCGACATTGGCGGGGGAGATCGCGGCCACCAGCTCGTCATCGGCGCGCAGCAGCTGCTGGCCGCTGGCGATGTAGCGGCGCTTCACCGTGGTGCGGCGGTTCTCCTCGAACAGCAGCTGCGCCTCGATCCGGGTTTCCTCGCCGACCAGCCCGATCAGCATGCGGCCGGCCTCGTCGCGGCCCAGCACGGTCAGGAAGCAACTCTCGGTGCCCAGCGCTGCCAGGTTGCGCGCCACATTGCCGGCACCGCCCAGCATTGCCTGCTCGCGCTGAATCTGCAGCACTGGGATCGGCGCTTCCGGCGAGATGCGGTCTACGCTGCCATAGATGAAGCGGTCCAGCATGGCATCGCCGACGCACAGCAGACGGGCGCCGGCGATACGCTCCAGATCGGCGGTGAAATCGGTGGTTTCCTCGGTCATCCGACCAGCCCCAGCTTCTGTTCGATGGCGCCGCACAACATCTGGCCCAGCGTGATGTGCATCTCCTGGATGCGCGCGGTGGTCGAGGACGGCACGATCAGCAGCGGGTCGGCAAGGCCAACCAGATCGCCGCCATCCTTGCCGCTGAGCGCCGCCGCGCCCGCGCCGATGGCTTTCGCCGCCTGCAGCCCCTTGATGACGTTGGCGCTGCGCCCGGAGGTGGAGATGCCGATCACCATGTCTTCCTTGCGGCACAGCGCCTCGATCTGCCGGGCGAACAGCTGCTCGAACCCCAGATCATTGCCGATGGCGGTCAGCGCCGAGCTGTCGGTGGTCAGCGCCAGCGCCGGGATCGCCTTGCGGTCGGTGATGTAGCGCACCGACAGTTCGGTCGCCAGATGCTGCGCGTCGGCGGCGCTGCCGCCATTGCCGAAGAAGATCAGCTTGCCGCCGGCCTGGACGGAAGCACAGCACGCCTCGACCAGCGCCGCGAAGGGTTTCGCCAGCGCATCGCGCGTCGCCGCCGTGACGTCCGCATGCTCCGCGAATTCCGCCGCGTAGAAGGATGCAAGATCCATTACCGCCCCGTTCGGGTTAAGGAGTTCCGAATTCAGACTGTGGCGGTTTCCCTAGCACAATTCTCCCGGTACCAGCGATAGGTCTGTTCGATTCCACGGCGCAGATCGATGGCGGGATACCAGTCCAGCGCCGTGATGCGCGTGATGTCGAGGCGCTTTTCCGGCGTGCCGTCGGGCCGGGATGGATCGAAGTGGATGGCGCCGCGATAGCCGACGATGTCCGCGATCAGCTCTGCAAGCTCGCGGATAGAGATGTCGCTGCCGCTGCCGATATTCACCGGCATCGCGTCCGAATAGCCGCGCAGCATGGCGAGGCAGGCCGTTGCCAGATCGTCGGCATGCAGGAAATCGCGGCGCGGCGTGCCGCTGCCCCAGACCGTCACATCCGGCGCGCCTGCCTCTTTCGCCTCATGGAAGCGGCGCAGCAGCGCCGGCAGCACATGGCTGCTCTCCGCATCGAAGCGGTCGTGCGGGCCATAGAGGTTGGTCGGCATCGCTACGATGGCGTCGAACCCGTGCTGCCGGCGGTAGGCCTGGCAGAGTTTCAGCCCGGCGATCTTGGCGATGGCATAGGCCTCGTTGGTCGGCTCCAGCGCGCCGCTCAGCAGCGCCTCCTCGCGGATCGGCTGCGGTGTCAGGCGCGGGTAGATGCAGGAGGAGGCGAGATAGAGCAGTTTCGCCGCCCCGTGCCGCCAGGCGGAGTCGATGACATTGGCGGCGATGCGCAGATTGACCGACAGGAACTCGGTCGGAAAGGCGGCATTGGCGGCGATGCCACCCACCTTCGCGGCGGCGAGGATGACATGGCTGGGCCGTTCGGCGGCGAAGAAGCGCTCCACAGCGCGTTCGTCGGTCAGATCAAGGTCGGCATGGGTGCGCAGGATGAGGTTTCGGTAGCCCACTGCCTCCAGCCTGCGACAGATCGCCGATCCGGCCAGCCCGGTATGGCCAGCCACGTAAATCCGGCTGTCCGGTCCCGGCATGGCTCAGGCGGTCATCAGCCGTGGCGCGGGCTGGGCCGCCTGGACCGGCTGCAGCCCGAGGCGGGCGAGGTCGGCTTCCATCATCTCCGCGATCAGCGCCTCGAACCCGATGGTCGGGCGCCAGCCCAAAAGCCGCGCCGCCTTGCCGGCATCGCCGCACAAATGATCGACCTCCAGCGGGCGACGACAGGCAGGATCGGCCACCACATGCCGCCGCCAGTCCAGTCCGGCCTGGCCGAAGGCGATCTCCAGCAATTCGCCGATGGCATGCGACTGGCCGGTGGCGATGACGAAATCCTCCGGCTCCTCCTGCTGCAGCATCAGCCACATGGCGCGCACATAATCGGCGGCGTGGCCCCAGTCGCGGCGTACGGACAGATCGCCCAGCGCCAACCGGTCCTGCATGCCGGCGGCGATGCGGGCGGCGGCTAGCGTCACCTTGCGGGTGACGAAGTTTTCGCCCCGGCGCGGGCTTTCATGGTTGAACAGGATGCCGTTGCAGGCGAACAGCCCGTAGGCGTCGCGGTAGACCGCGGTGGCGTTATGCGCGGCCAGCTTGGCCACGCCATAGGGACTGCGCGGGTGGAAGGGCGTGTCCTCGTTCTGCGGCGGCGGCGACGCGCCGAACATCTCTGACGATCCGGCCTGATAGAACCGCACCTGCCGCCCGCTGGCCCGGCAATGCGCGTGCAAAGCTTCCAACACCATGGCCGTGCCGGTGGCGATCACCGCCATGGTGCGGGCGGGCTGCACGAAGGACAGGCCGACATGGCTCTGGCCGGCGAGGTTGTAGAGCTCGTCCGGCTGCGTCTCGTCAATCAGGCGGCGCAGGAAGCCGGCGTCCAGAATATCGCCCTCATGCAGGAAGAAACGGCGTTCCGTCTCGTCGCTTTCGGCCAGCAGAGGCGCGAGGCGCCAGATGGCGCCACCCTCGATGCGCCGCGCCAGACCATGCACGGTATAGCCCTGTTCCAGCAGGAATTCCGCGAGGTAGGACCCGTCCTGACCGGCCACGCCGGTGATCAGGGCGGTCTTCATGGCTCAGGTCCGGGGCAGGGGATGATTCATAAGAGTAGTATAATAAAAAAATATTCTATTAAAAGAGAGAATCGACACTCAATATACGCCAATGACGTAGGTTCCGATTGACGCACCCTGGCTACATAAGCATCATTGAAACACCGCGCTTTATCGCGGATGCAAAGTCGCGCCTGAGCAGCGATGAGAGAGACGCGCTGATCGTTACGCTTGCCCGCAATCCGGCAGCCGGTGTTTTGATCGATGGCGGTGGCGGTCTCCGCAAGCTCCGCGTGGCGACCGGTGGGAGGGGAAAAAGTGCGGGCGCGCGGGTGATCTATTATTTTTATGATCACACAGTGCTGGTTTTCCTGCTGACGGTATTTGCGAAGAATGAAAAGGCGGATCTAAGCAAACGCGATCTCGCAATTTTGGCCAAGAGCTGCAAGGCGCTGGCATTACGATATGGTCGGTGAAATGGGTAAGGACGCTTTCAATCGCATCATGGAAGGGCTGGAAGACGCGCTGGCCTATGCTGATGGAGATAAGTCGCGCGGGCGGGAAACGCGGATCGAACTGCCAATTCCGGATGTCGCGGTGCTACGTGCGAAACTTGGTTTTACCCAGCAGGAATTTGCCAGCTACTGCAAGGTTAGCGTTCGGACGATCCAGAATTGGGAACAGGGGCGCCGCCTGCCTGAAGGGCCGGCGCGCGTTTTGCTGACGATTATCGACAAAGAGCCTCAGGCCGTTCGCCGGGCTTTAGAGGCCGCCTAACCCCGTTCCAGCGCCTGCGGCTTGGGGCCGCCGGTCGCCCAGTCCAGCAACTCGACCGTATGGAGGATGGGGATGTCCGTGGCGCTGCCGATCTGCGTCATGCAGCCGAGATTGCCGGCGGCGATGATATCGGGCTGCGTCCGCTCGATATTCGCCAGCTTGCGGTCGCGCAACCGCTTGGCGATTTCCGGCTGCAGCATGTTGTAGGTGCCCGCCGAGCCGCAGCAGATATGCCCTTCCGGCACGTCCTTCACGGTGAAGCCGGCCTGGGTGAGTAGCGCCTGCGGCAGGGTCTTGATCTTCTGGCCGTGCTGCATCGAGCAGGCGGAGTGGTAGGCCACAATCTGGCCGGTCTCCACCGAGGGGGAAGCCAGGCCCAGCTCTTCCATCAGCTCGGTCACATCCTTCGTGAGAGCCGAGACCCTGGCGGCTTTTTCCGCCCAGTCCGCATCCTCGCGGAACATGAAGCCGTAATCCTTCACCGTGGTCCCGCAACCCGAGGCGTTGATCACGATGGCATCCAGCCCCTCGCCCTCGATCTCGCGGGTCCAGGCGGCGATGGTGGATTTGGCGAGGGCATGGGCGCTGTCCTCGCGGCCCATATGATGGGTCAAGGCACCGCAGCAGCTTGCCCCAGCCGCCACCACCACTTCGCAGCCATGGCGGGTGAGCAGGCGGATGGTCGCCTCGTTGATGCCGGGTGCGAGCACCGGCTGGGCGCAGCCCGACAGCAGCGCCACGCGCTTGCGGCGCGGCCCCTGCGCGGGAAAGGTCTGCGGTCGGTCCACCGGGGAGGGGCTGGGGATCGCCTTCGGCGCCAGCGCCAGCATCGCTCCGAGCCTTCCCGGCAGGACATTGCGCAGCGGCCTTGCCAGCCAGGCGCCGATCAGCGCGAGGCGGAAACGGTCCGGATAGGGCAGCAGATTGGCCAGCAGTGCGCGCATCGCGCGGTCGAGGAAGGGCCGCTTGTAGGTCTTCTCAATATGGCTGCGCGCGTGATCGACCAGATGCATGTAATGCACGCCGGACGGGCAGGTGGTCATGCAGGACAGGCAGCTGAGGCAGCGGTCGATATGCTTCGCCACCTTCTCGGTCGCCGGGCGGTCACCTTCCAGCATCTCCTTGATCAGGTAGATGCGGCCGCGCGGGCTGTCCAGCTCATCCCCCAGCAGCACATAGGTCGGGCAGGTCGCGGTGCAGAAGCCGCAATGCACGCAGGACCGCAGAATATCGTTGGCAACGGCGATGTCCGGGTCGGCGAGCTGCGCCAGGGAGAAATTCGTCTGCATCTGGCTTACACCCCCGGATAGAGCCGGCCGGGGTTCAGCACCCCGCGCGGATCGAACGCATCCTTCACCCGCCGGCTGATGGCGGCGAGGCCCGGTTCCTGTGGCTGAAACATATCGATGGCGGTGCGCACATCCGCGGATGCCCGGATCAGCGTGGCATGGCCGCCGCCGGATGCCGCCACGGCGGCGCGCACGGTCCCGGCATGGGCGTCGGGGACGGGCGGCATGCCCAGCCAGACCAGCCCGCCCTGCCAGTCAAGATAATGCACCGCGCCCGGCGCGGCGGCAGTGATCGCGGCGGCGACACCGGCGCCTGCCATCGGCGCCACGGAAATCCGCCAGAGCTGCAGCTCCGGTCGGGCGACGAAGGGTGCCACATCGGCCAGCTCGCGCCACAGTGTCTTCGAGTTATGTGTGTGCAGCTCCTCGGTCGGGCCGAGACTGCCGAGCAGGGTGCGCAGTTCGCGGCAGCGATGCTCGACCGACGGGCCTGGCCCCTCGACGCGGATCGCGGTCACCGACGCGCCGGCCTCGCGCAGATAGGAGACGGCGGAGCCGCCCGCGATGTCGGCGGGCAGATGCGCGGCGCTGGCGACCTCGTGCGGACTGCCCATCGCCAGCGCCATGGCGCGGGTGGCGGCGGCACCGTCGAGGCCGAGCACCAGCACCGTATAGGTCTTCTCCGGTGCCGGCAGCACCTTGAAGGTCAGTTCCGAGGCCACGGTCAGAGTGCCATGGGAGGAGCAGAACAGCTTCGGCAGATCGTAGCCGGTGACGTTCTTCACCACCCGGCCGCCGGCCTTGTAGATTTCGCCGCGCCCGCTGACACCCTTGAAGCCCAGTATATGGTCGCGCGCAGCACCTGCCTTCAGCCGGCGTGGACCGGCGATGTTGCAGGCGAAGATGCCGGCGATGCTGCCGGCACCCGCCTTCTGGCCCAGCAGCGGCCCCCAGTCGCCGGGCTCGAAGGCCAGCTGCTGGTTCTTTTCCGCCAGCGCCGCCTCGATCTCGGCCAGCAGCGTGCCGGGGCCGGCGCTCATCACCAGCTCGTCGGCTTCGTACAGGCTGATGCCGCTGAAGCCGCTGGTATCCAGCGTGTGGCCGGCCTGCACCGGGCGGCCCAGGCCGCGCTTCGTGCCGCGTGCGACAATCTCCAGCGGCTGTTCCTCACCCACCGCCCAGGCGACGGCGTCGCGCAGCTGCTCCAGCGTTTCGGGGCGCATCACATCGCTCATGACCGGGGCCTCAGAAGCGCGGAAGGTCGGGGAACGGCAGCTGGCCGCGATGGATATGCATGCGGCCCAGCTCGGCGCAGCGGTGCAGCTGCGGGAACACCTTGCCGGGGTTCAGCAACCCGTCCGGGTCGAAGGCGCATTTCAGCCGCTGCTGCTGCGCAAGGTCGATCTCGGTGAACATGGCCGGCATCAGGTCGCGCTTCTCGACGCCGACGCCATGCTCCCCGGTCAGCACCCCGCCGACCTCGACGCACAGCCGCAATATGTCGCTGCCGAACTCCTCCGCCTTTTCCAGCTCGCCCGGCTTGTTGGCGTCGTACAGGATCAGCGGATGCAGATTGCCGTCGCCGGCATGGAACACATTGGCGACGCGCAGCCCGTACTGGTTCGACAGTTCGGTCATGCGGGCCAGCACCTCGGGCAGGCGGCCGCGCGGGATGGTGCCGTCCATGCAGTAATAATCCGGCGAGATGCGCCCGACCGCCGGGAAGGCGGCCTTGCGCCCGGCCCAGAAATTCAGCCGCTCGGCCTCGCTCTCGCTGACCCGGTTATAGACCGCGCCATGGTCGGCGGCGATCGCGGCCACGCGCTCGATCAGGTAATCGACCTCGACCGCCGGCCCGTCCAGCTCGACGATCAGCAGCGCCTCGACATCGCGCGGGTAGCCAGCATGCACGAAATCCTCGGCGGCGTGGATCGCAGGCTTGTCCATCATTTCCATGCCGCCGGGAATGATGCCGGCGCCGATGATGGCACCGACGCAATTGCCGGCACTCTCGCTGGTCGGAAAACCCAGCAGCACGGCGCGGGCGACCGCCGGCTTCTGCAGGATGCGCACGGTCACTTCCGTCACCACCCCCAGCAGCCCTTCCGAGCCGATGACCGCGCCCAGCAGGTCATAGCCTTCCGAGTCCAGGTGCTTGCCGCCGATGCGCACCACCGTGCCGTCGATCAGCACCATCTCCACGCCCAGCACATTGTTGGTGGTGAGGCCGTATTTCAGGCAGTGCACGCCGCCGGAATTCTCCGCCACATTGCCGCCGATGGTGCAGGCGATCTGGCTGGACGGGTCGGGCGCGTAATAGAAGCCCTGCTCCTGCACGGCGGTGGTGATGCCCAGATTGGTGACGCCCGGCTGCACCACGGCGCAGCGGTTTTCATAGTCGATATCGAGCACGCGGTTGAACTTGCCCAGCCCCAGCAGCACGCCATCGGCCAGCGGCAGCGCCCCGCCGGACAGCGAGGTGCCGGCCCCGCGCGGCACCACCTTCACCTTGTTCTCGTGGCAGTAGCGCAGCACGTCGGCAACCTGCGCGGTTGTCGAGGGCAGCACGACGATCATCGGCAGGGTGCGGTAGGCGGTCAGCCCGTCGCTCTCATAGGGCTTCATTTCCTCGGGCGCGTCGATCACGCCCTCGCCCGGTACGATGGCGCGCAGCGCGGCGACAATCTCGCCCCGGCGGGCCAGCGTTGCCTTGTCCGGTTCCGGCATCTGCATGGCTACCCTCCCTCAACCCATATTGGTAATACCAGTTGGGTCTTCCCTTGTCATCCTGCATACAGCCAGGCGACGCCGGGGGCAATGGCGCGGTGGGGGAAGGCATAGCCACCACAAACGAAAACCGCCGGCCCTTGCGGTACCGGCGGTTTCGTGAATAGCGGCAGAAGCCGCGACCAAGCCTTCAGGACTTAACCCTGGCGGGCCTTGTAGCGCGGATTCTTCTTGTTGATCACATACAGGCGACCCCGACGACGCACGATGCGGCAGTTCTTGTCGCGCTGCTTGACCGACTTCAGCGAATTGACGATCTTCATCGCGGCAATCCTTGTATGTCGAATGGAAGGAGGCCGGGAACATACGGACCGCAATCCCCCCTGTCAACGGCGGATCGACGGATTCCCGGCGGAAACGATTCCGGGCGGATCGGCTACCGCTTTACCGCGCTCGGTTCACGGTGTCATTATAGGCCGTGGTTCTGACGTTCTTGACACCCTCAACGCCGGAAACCGCCCTGCGGGGCGAGCGGCTTTATCTGCGCCCGCCGCGTCGGCGCGACTGGCGGCAATGGGCGGAATTGCGCGCGCTCAGCCGCGATTTCCTGACGCCGTGGGAGCCGACCTGGGCGGGCGATGCGCTCAGCCGCTCCGCCTATCGCCGCCGCCTCCAGCGCTATGCCGAGGAGTGGGAGCGCGACGAGGGCTACGCCTTCTTCCTGTTTCGCAAGGATGACGACCAGCTGCTGGGTGGCATCACGCTGGGCAATGTCCGGCGCGGTGTCGCGCAGTGCGGCAGCTTCGGCTACTGGATGGGCGTGCCGTTCGCCGGCCAGGGCTATATGACGGACTCGGTGCGGCTGGGCCTGCGCTTCGCCTTCGGTACGCTGGGCCTGCACCGGGTGGAGGCGGCCTGCCTGGTGCATAACGAGGCCAGCCGGCGGGTGCTGGAAAAAACCGGTTTCATCCGGGAAGGGCTGGCGCGCGGTTATCTGAAGATCGACGGCGCCTGGCAGGATCATCTGCTCTACGCCATCCTGCGCGAGGATCTGCGGAACAGCCTGCCCCAGAGCGTTTAGGCCCTGCCTGCCTCGCCCGATAGCATGCTGGGCTCGACGCCGATCTTCGCCATGGCACGCTCCCATTTGTGGTCGAGGTCGCCGGCATCGAAAACCAGCGCATCGTCGGCATCGACGCTGAGCCAGCCATTCTCCTGAATTTCGGTGTCGAGTTGCCCCGGCCCCCAGCCGGCATAGCCCAGCGCCAGCAGCGAGCGGCTGGGACCGCCGCCATCGGCGATGGCGCGGAGAATATCGATGGTCGCGGTCAGCCCGAAGCCGTCATCGACCATCATGGTCTCCTCCTGCCGGTATTCCGCGCTGTGCAGCACGAAGCCGCGACTGGTCTCCACCGGCCCGCCGAAATGAATCTTCTTGTCCGGCTCGGTCCGCGGCGGCGACAGGTTCAGCTGCGCCATCAGGTCGGTGAAGGTCAGCGTGCCGATCAGCCGGTTCACCACCAGGCCCATCGCACCCTCCTCATTGTGCGCGCACAGATAGATCACCGCCCGGGCGAATCGCGGGTCACGCATTGTCGGCATGGCGATCAGCAGCTTACCCGTCAGGTAGCCATCGTCGCCGTGCGGGTCGTGTCTGTCGTCGAAGCTCATCGGCGTCTCGTCGCAGGCGTCAGAATATCGTCACTATATTTAGGGGCGGCGGTCAGGTAAATCACGTCCTGCCGTTACAGGCTGGCGCAACTGGATTTCGCCGGGCATTGCGTTATAGTCTCGCACGAATGCCGGCGACGTTCCGCATTTCCGCCGCGCAATGATGAAAATCCAGAGAAGGGATGACGTCCGATGACGATCAAGGTTGGCGACAAGATTCCGTCCGTGACGCTGCAGGTGAAGACCGCCGACGGCATCAACGAGGTGTCCACCGACGATTTCTTCAAGGGCAAGAAGGTCGTGCTGTTCGCCCTGCCGGGTGCCTTCACCCCGACCTGCTCGGCCAAGCATGTGCCGGGCTTCGTCGAGAAGGCCGCCGAGCTGAAGGGCAAGGGCGTTGACACCATCGCCTGCCTGTCGGTGAACGATGCCTTTGTCATGGACGCCTGGGCCAAGGACCAGAAGAGCGACGGCAAGATCGTCATGCTGGCCGATGGCAGCGCTGCCTTCACCAAGGCGGTCGGCCTGGAGCTGGACCTGGTGGCACGCGGCATGGGTGTGCGCTCGCAGCGCTACGCCATGGTCGTGGACGATGGCAAGGTGAGCCGCCTCGAGGTCGAGGAGCCGGGCGCCTTCCAGGTTTCCAGCGCCGAGAACATCCTGGCGAAGTTGTAAGCTTTCCAGTTTTGAATCGGGAAAGGCGCCGTTCGCGGCGCCTTTTTCGTTTCTGCCGCATAATGCCCTGTACACGACGTGCGGTACATGACCGCTCGCTTGTGAAGGGCCAGGGCAGGCCTTATAGTCGCGTCCGTTGTGCAACGCAGCAATGGGGAGTCCGATGTCGCTTGAGGAGAGGCGCGGCGCTTATATCGACGAGCTGGCGGTCGGCCAGACCGCGAGTTTCAGCAAGACCGTAACGGATGCCGATATCGTGCTGTTCGCCGGTATTTCGGGCGACACCAACCCGGTGCATCTGGACGAACAATATGCCGGACAGACCGTGTTCCGCGGCCGGATTGCCCATGGCCTGCTGTCGGCCAGCCTGCTGTCGGCGGTGCTGGGGACCAAGCTGCCGGGGCCGGGCTGCATCTATCTCAACCAGACGCTGAATTTCAAGGCGCCGGTGCGCATCGGCGACACGGTGACTGCCCGCGTCACGGTGAAGGAAATCTTCCCGGACAAGAACCGCGTGGTGCTGGAGACGGTCTGCCATGTCGGCAACAAGGCGGTGCTGGATGGCGAGGCGACGGTGATGGTGCCCGCCCGCGCCGAGGCGGCGGAGTAGGACATTACGACGCGCCGGGAGGCCGTCCGCATAAGAGTCTGTTGATCTTGCCGGCCAGATTGGCCAGCTTACAGGCCGCTTTCGTGAAACAATACAGGCAGGGCCATGCGCATCTGGCGTGACCTCGCGGCGATTCCGGCGGCCGAGCGCGGCGCAGCCATCGCCATCGGCAATATGGACGGGGTGCATCTCGGGCACCGCGCGCTGATCGACCGCGCGCGCGCCATTGCGTCCGAGCGCGGCCGCCCCGCCGCCGCGCTGACCTTTGAGCCGCATCCGCGGCTGCTGTTCCAGCCGGACGCTGCCCCCTTCCTGCTGTACGGGCCGGAGGAGAAGCTGGCGCTGCTGGCCGGGACCGGGCTGGACGCCGCCTATGTACAGATTTTCGACCGGGCGCTGTCGCTGCTGCCGGCGGCAGAGTTCGTCGAGGAGATTCTGGTGCGGAAATTCGGCGTCAGCCATGTGGTGGTCGGCGAGGATTTCCATTTCGGCCACAAGCGCGGTGGCGATGTCGCGCTGCTGGGCGAACTGGGCGCGCAGCATGGTTTCGGCGTGACCGCGCTGGCCCCGGTACCGGCCCCCGATGGCGGCGTGTGCTCCTCCAGCCGCATTCGCGCGCTGCTGGCCGAGGGAAGGCCATCCGAGGCGGCGGCGCTGCTGGGCCGCTACTGGACGCTGCACGGCATGGTCGAGCGCGGCGACCAGATCGGCCGCAGGATCGGCTTCCCGACCGCGAATCTCCGCCTCGGTTCAGTGCTGCACCCGGCGCGCGGCATCTATGCGGTGGAAGCGCAGATCGACGGGCACGGCCCCTGGCACGCGGGGGCGGCGAATTTCGGCATCCGCCCGACGGTGGCCGACCGCGGCGACCTGATGGAGGTGCATCTGCTGGATTTCACCGGCGATCTCTATGGCAGGCGGCTCGGTGTGCGGCTGGTCGATTATGTGCGGCCGGAGAAGAAGTTTGACGGGCTGGACGCTTTGCAGGCACAAATCGCGCTCGATTGCCGCGTGGTGCGGGAAAGGCTTGCCGCCGCCGGGCCGCGCGGGGCCGCCGCTGCCGGAACCTGAAACCGGAAACCGATCGGGCGCCACTGTTTTTCGGGGCCAGGCCCCTCTCGACTACCAAGAGTTCGTTTCATGAGCGTTGACTATAAAGCGACCGTCTTTCTGCCGAAGACCGATTTCCCGATGCGTGCGGGGCTGCCGCAGATGGAGCCGCGCCTGATCGAGCGCTGGCAGAGGATCGGCCTGTACCGGAAGATGCGGGAGACCGCCAAGGGGCGCCCGCTCTTCGTGCTGCATGACGGCCCGCCCTACGCCAACGGCCATCTTCATATCGGCCACGCGCTGAACAAGACGCTGAAGGATGTGGTCACGCGTTCGCAGCAGATGCTGGGCAAGGACTCCAATTACGTTCCCGGCTGGGATTGCCACGGCCTGCCCATCGAATGGAAGGTGGAAGAGGAATACCGCGCCGCCGGCCGCAACAAGGACGAGGTGCCGATCAACGATTTCCGCGCCGAATGCCGGCGCTATGCGGAAAAGTGGGTGGCCATCCAGTCTGAGGAATTCCGCCGGCTGGGCGTCGAGGGCGACTGGGAACGGCCCTACCTCACCATGGCCTACGAGGCCGAGGCGATCATCGCCGCCGAGCTGCTGAAATTCGCGCAAACCGGCCAGCTCTATCGCGGTTCCAAGCCGGTCATGTGGTCGGTGGTGGAGAAGACCGCGCTGGCCGAGGCGGAGATCGAGTATCACGACTACCAGTCGGACACGATCTTCGTGCGGTTTCCGGTTGTGAAGAGTGGCGACCCGGCGCTCGACGGGGCCAGCGTGGTGATCTGGACCACCACCCCCTGGACCATGCCGGGCAACCGGGCGATCTGCTACTCCGACCGCGTGGCCTACGGCCTCTATGAAGTGACCGACGCGCCGGAGGGTAACTGGGCGGCGAAAGGGCAGAAGCTGATTCTGGCCGACGCGCTGGCCGAGGGTGTGCTCAAGGCTGCCAAGGTCGATGCCTATGAGCGGCTGACCGGCGTGCCGGGCGAGGCGCTGGCCGGCGGTATCTGCGCCCATCCGCTGCGCGGTCAGGGCTATGAATTCGACGTGCCGTTGCTGGAAGGCGATCATGTCACCGACGAGGCCGGTACCGGCTTCGTGCATACCGCCCCCGGCCATGGCGCCGACGATTTCGAGGCGTGGATGGACAATGCCCGCGTCCTCGCCGCGCGCGGCATCGACACGACGATCCCCTTCACGGTGGATGATGACGGCTTCTTCACGAAAGAAGCCCCTGGCTTCGAGGGCCGCCGGGTGATCACCGACACGGGCGAGAAGGGCGACGCCAACCAGGCCGTGATCGATGCGCTGGCGGCGGCCGGCATGATGGTCGCGCGCGGCCGGCTGAAGCACCAGTACCCGCACAGCTGGCGCTCCAAGAAGCCGATCATCTTCCGGAACACGCCGCAATGGTTCATCCATATGGACCGCGACATCGCGGGCAAGGGCGACAGCCTGCGCGCGCGCTCGCTGAAGGCGATCGACGAGACGGCGTTCTTCCCGGCGGCCGGGCAGAACCGGCTGCGCTCGATGATCCAGAACAAGCCGGACTGGGTGGTCTCGCGCCAGCGCGCCTGGGGCGTGCCGATCGCGGTGTTCCGCCACAAGGAGACCGGCGAACTGGCCCCCGGACCGGATTTCGCCGGCAATGACGAATTGGCCAAGCGCATCCGCGATGCCTTTACGGCGGAAGGGGCCGATGCCTGGTTTGCCGAAGGTGCCAGGGAGCGTTTCCTCGGCGGGCTGGTGAACGACCTGGAGCCGTGGGAGCAGGTGCGCGACATTCTCGACGTCTGGTTCGATTCCGGCTCGACCCACGCCTTCGTGCTGGAACAGCGGCCCGACCTGAAATGGCCGGCGGATGTCTATCTCGAAGGCACCGACCAGCATCGCGGCTGGTTCCATTCCTCGCTGATCGAAAGCTGCGGCACGCGCGGGCGGGCACCCTACGACGCGGTCATCACCCACGGCTTCACCATGGCCGAGGACGGCCGCAAGATGTCGAAGTCGCTGGGCAACCAGGTGTTCCCGCAGGATGTCATCGACCAGTCCGGCGCCGATATCCTGCGGCTGTGGGTGGCCAGCACCGACTATGCCGAGGACCAGCGTATCGGCCCGGAAATCCTGAAGACCACGACCGATGCCTATCGCAAGCTGCGCAACACCATGCGCTGGATGCTGGGCACGCTGGACGGCTATGACGGCGCTGCCGTGCCGTTGGCCGAGATGCCGGAGCTGGAGCGCCTCATGCTGCACCGGCTGGCCGAGCTGGACCGGCTGGTGCGCGACAGCTACCGGGTCTATGACTTCAAGCGCATCGTCGCGGCGATGATCCAGTTCATGACCGTCGATCTGTCAGCCTTCTATTTCGACGTGCGCAAGGACGCGGTCTATTGCGACGCGCCGGACAGTCCGCGGCGCAAGGCAGCGCTTTACGTCGTGGACCGGCTGTTCCACTGCACCGTCACCTGGCTGGCGCCGATGCTGCCCTTCACCATGGAGGAGGCCTGGCTCGCCCGGCACCCGTCCGAGGATTGGTCGGTGCATCTGGAGCTGTTCCCCGAGGTGCCGGCGGACTGGCTGGACACGGCGCTGGCGGCGAAATGGGAGATCGTGCGCGATGTGCGCCGCGTCGTCACCGGCGCGCTGGAGCTGGAGCGCGCGCAGAAGCGCATTGGCTCCTCATTGCAGGCGCATCCCACCGTGCATGTCTCGGACGCGGCGCTGGCCGCCTATCAGGGGCTGGACGCGGCGGAAATCTTCATCACCTCCGAGGCGACGCTGACCACCGGTGACGCACCCGCCGAGGCGTTCCGCCTGCCGGATGTGGCCGGCGTGGCCGTGGTGCCGGGCCTGGCCGGGGGCGAGAAGTGCGAGCGCTGCTGGCGCCAGCTTCCCGAGGTCGGCCATGTGCAGGGCCACGAGGCGGTGTGCCAGCGCTGTGCCGAGGCGGTTGAGACCATCCAGGGTGCGGCGGCGTGACGTCAGGCGTTTACCGCACGCGGCTTTCCCACACACGCTTGGGGCTGATCATCGCTCTGCTGGTGTTTGTCGCCGACCTGGCGACGAAGGAATGGATGCTGGCGCTGATTTTCGATCCGCCACGCCGCATCGTGCTGACCGGCTTCTTCAACCTGACGCCGGTGTGGAACCGGGGGGTCAGTTTCGGGCTGTTCGCCGGACATCAGGAATGGATCCCCTGGATCCTGTCGCTGGTTGCCATCATCATCGCGGCCGGCCTGTTTGTCTGGCTGCGCCGGGCCCGGAACCCGTTGCTCGCGGCGGCGCTGGGGCTGGTGATCGGCGGGGCGCTGGGCAATGTCATCGACCGGGTGCGGTTCGGGGCGGTCGTGGATTTTCTCGATTTTCACATTTCGGGTTATCATTGGCCGGCGTTTAACATCGCCGATGCGGCGATCAGCCTTGGGGTTGTCATGATCCTGTATCATGAGTTGTTCCTGGCTTCGGGCCAGGCTTCGGGAGAAAAGGAATGAGGACGGTGCTCATCACGGATCGGTCAGGCGGCGGTCGCTGGTTTGGCGCTGCACGCGCAGCGGGAATTCTTCTTGTCGCCGCCGGACTGCTTGCCGGCTGCAGCGAAGCCAGGCAGGCGATGGGCCTGGGCAAGCGCGCGCCGGACGAGTTCACCGTGGTGAAGCGTGCGCCGCTCAGCCTGCCGCCGGAATATTCGCTGCGGCCGCCGGAGCCGGGTGCGCCGCGCCCGCAGGAACCCTCGCCGACCGCGCAGGCGCGCCAGCAGGTGCTGGGTGGCGGTACTACAGGCGGCGCCGCGGCGCAGCAGCAGGGCGCGGTTGCCGCGCTGGGCGGCGGCAAGCCGTTCTCGCAGAGCGGCTTCGCGCTGGGTGGGGCGGCCCTGGGCAGCGGCGGCGACCGCAGCGTCAGCGCTGCCGCGCCGACCACGCCGGGGGTGCAGAATTTCCGTCAGCAGCTTGGGCTCAATCAGGCCGACCCGGATATCCGCACCAAGATCAACCGCGAGCATACGCAGCTCGTCGAGGCCGACAGCCGGCTGCTCGACGATCTTTTGTTCTGGAAGCAGAAGGAAGACCCGAGCGCCGTGGTGGTTGACCCGGCGGCCGAGCGCAAGCGGCTGCAGGAAAACGCCGCGCTGGGCTCCGCGCCGAACAGCGGCGAGGTGCCGACCATCGAGCGCAAGCGCAAGGGTGTCAGCCTGTTCTGATCGGCCGCAATAATCGAAATTGGAAACCCCCGGAAGCCTGTTTTCCGGGGGTTTTTTCATGGCGTGCCGCGAAACGCCTTCGGCCGGGCCTGTCATCGGTTTTGCGGACGGTGCCGGTCATTGTCCGGGCGACAATTGCTTGCCAAGCATGCGTGCTATGCGGTAATGCCCGAGGTAAGCACGGTTGTGTTCCGGCGGCCGCTTTCGCGATTGCCCTTTAGGGGCGTGGGAAAGCGGGCTGGCCTGAGCGTCGAATCAGCCTATGCTTGAAGAAATAAGGACGGCCGCAAGACGGCTGCCAGTTTGAACAGGCTATGGGTTTCCAATCCGCGGGGGAACGGGAAGCATGGAGTATTTCCTTCAGCAGTTGATCAACGGGCTGACGCTCGGATCGATCTACGGGCTGATCGCCATCGGCTATACGATGGTTTACGGCATTATCGGCATGATCAATTTCGCGCATGGCGACGTCTTCATGATCGGCGCCTTCATTGCGCTGATCGCGCTGATCATCCTGGGCAGTATCGGGCTGACCTTCATCCCGCTGGCGCTGCTGATCGTGCTCATCGTCTCGATGCTGCTGACCTCGGTCTATGGCTGGACGGTCGAGCGCATCGCCTACCGGCCGCTGCGTGGCTCCTTCCGCCTGGCGCCGCTGATCTCTGCCATCGGCATGTCGATCTTCCTGCAGAATTATGTGCAGCTTTCCCAGGGCGCCCGGGTCAAGCCGATCCAGCCGGTGGTCGAGGGCGGCTTCACGATGATGAAGAGCAGCGATTTCGTGGTGACCTTCAGCTACATGCAGGTGCTGATCATCGTCACCACGCTGGTGCTGATGACCGGCTTCTCGCTGCTGATCGCGAAGACCGCGCTGGGCCGCCAGCAGCGCTCGTGCGAGCAGGACAGGAAGATGGCCTCGCTGCTCGGCATCAATGTCGATCGCACGATCTCGCTGACCTTCGTGATGGGGGCCGCGCTGGCCTCGGTCGCGGGCATGATGTTCGTGCTGTATTACGGCGTGATCGATTTCTTCATCGGCTTCCTGGCCGGCATCAAGGCCTTCACGGCGGCGGTGCTGGGCGGTATCGGCTCGCTGCCGGGCGCGATGTTGGGCGGCCTGCTGATCGGCCTTATCGAGACCTTCTGGTCGGCCTATTTCAGCATTGAGTACAAGGATGTGGCGGCGTTCTCCATCCTCGTGCTGGTGCTGATCTTCCTGCCGACCGGCTTGCTCGGCAAACCCGAAATCGAGAAGGTCTGAGCATGGCAGCGCCGCATGTGCGTACCGCCGAGGGGTCGCTCGACCTTCCGGCGATTCTGAAGGATTGCCTGGCCAGCACGCTGGTCGTCTTCGCGATGGCGGTGCCGATCATCGGCCTGCGCACGATGGACGGCGCCGGCGGCCTGGTCATCGATTATCGCTGGGGCGATGTGGCGTTCGCCGTGCTGGCCGGTTTCCTGGGCCGGCTGGCGCTCAACATCTGGTGGGGCTATGGCGGGCGGTCCAGGCCGAAGCCCAAGGCCGAGGCGATCGGCGGCGACAATTTCGCCGCCTTCATGAAGAAGGTCGGGCTGTATGGCGGGCCAGTGGCGATCATCTTCGCCTTCATCATGCCGGGCCTGCCCTTCGCCGACCGCTATATCCTCGACATTTCCATCCTGGTGCTGACCTACATCATGCTGGGCTGGGGGCTGAACATCGTGGTCGGCCTCGCCGGCCTGCTCGATCTCGGCTATGTCGCCTTCTACGCGGTGGGGGCCTATTCCTACGCGCTGATCGCCACCAGCTTCGGCTGGTCGTTCTGGGTCTGCCTGCCGCTGGCCGGTGTGTTCGCCTGTTTCTTCGGCGTCATCCTGGGCTTTCCGGTGCTGCGGCTGCGCGGCGACTACCTCGCCATCGTGACGCTGGGCTTCGGCGAGATCATCCGCGTCGTGCTGCTGAACTGGTACGAGTTCACCAACGGGCCGGACGGTATTTCCGGCATCCCGCGCCCCAGCTTCTTCGGGCTGGAATTCTCCCGCTTCGCGCCGGAGGGCGGCACCGCTTTCCATGAATTCTTCGGGCTGGAATTCTCCTCCCTGCACCGCATCATCTTCCTCTATTACATCATCCTGATCCTGGCGCTGATCACCAATCTGGTGACGCTGCGGCTGCGCAAGCTGCCGGTCGGCCGGGCCTGGGAGGCACTGCGCGAGGACGAGATCGCCTGCCGGTCCCTGGGTATCAACCCGACCAACACCAAGCTGACGGCCTTCGCCATCGGCGCGATGTTCGGCGGGTTCGCCGGCGCGTTCTTCGCCACCCGCCAGGGCTTCATCAGCCCGGAAAGTTTCACCTTTATCGAATCGGCGGTGATCCTCGCCATTGTGGTGCTGGGCGGCATGGGCAGCCAGATTGGCGTTGTCATCGCCTCGGTCTTCCTGATCGGCGGCACGGAAGTGTTCCGCGAGCTGGAGCAGTTCCGCATGCTGGCCTTCGGCGGCGCCATGGTGCTGATCATGATCTGGAAGCCGCGCGGCCTGCTGGCGCATCGCGAGCCGACGCTGAAGCTGCCGCCCAGCCGAAAGCCGGAGGCGAAGCCGATCGTCGGTACGGAAGGAGAGGCGGCATGATCGGGCTGTTCGACGATCCGCGCGTCGCCACCGACGCCGCCACCGCGGATACGCCGCTGCTGACGGTCGAGCATCTGACGATGCGCTTCGGCGGGCTGGTCGCCATCGACGATGTGTCGCTGGAGGCGCGCAAGCGGGAGATCACCGCCATCATCGGCCCGAACGGCGCCGGCAAGACCACGGTGTTCAATTGCCTGACCGGCTTCTACAAGCCGACGGTCGGCCAGTTGCGGCTGAACCGGAACGGCACGCTGTTCTATCTGGAGCGGATGGAGGATTTCCGCATCGCGCACGAGGCGCGGGTTGCCCGCACCTTCCAGAATATCCGGCTGTTTCCGGCGATGAGCGTGCTGGAGAATCTGGTCGTCGCCCAGCACAACAAGCTGATGCGGGCGTCGGGCATGAGCTTTGCCGGGCTGATCGGGCTGAAGAGCTATCGCGACGCTGAGCGGGACGCGGTGGAGAAGGCGCGCTACTGGCTGGAACGCATCAATCTGGCCGACCGGGCGGACTGGAATGCCGGCAACCTGCCCTATGGTGACCAGCGCCGGCTGGAGATCGCCCGCGCCATGTGCACCGATCCGGTGATGCTGTGCCTGGACGAGCCGGCGGCCGGCCTGAACCCGCGCGAATCGCTGGAGCTGAACGAGCTGCTGCGCTATGTGCGCGACGAGCATGGCATCGGCGTGCTGCTGATCGAGCATGATATGAGCGTCGTCATGGGCATTTCCGACCATGTGATCGTGCTGGATTACGGTCGCAAGATCGCCGATGGCGCCCCCGAGGCGGTGCGCAACGACCCCAAGGTCATCAAGGCCTATCTCGGCGAGGATGAGGAAGAGGAGCTGCCGCCCGAGATTGCCGCCGATATCGAAAAGAAGACGGGCGAGCAGAAGACGGGAGACGGGGCATGAGCGCGCTGCTCGAGATCGCCGGGGTCGAGACCTTCTACGGCAATATCCAGGCGCTGCGCGGCGTCGATGTCAGCGTCGCCAAGGGCGAGATCGTCACGCTGATCGGCGCCAACGGCGCCGGCAAATCGACCCTGCTGATGACGATCTGCGGCAGCCCGCAGGCCCGCACCGGCAGCATCGTCTATGATGGCGTCGATATCACCCGGATGCCGACGCACGAGATCATGCGCATGGGCATGGCGCAGTCGCCGGAAGGGCGGCGCATCTTCCCGCGCATGACGGTGATGGAAAATCTGCAGATGGGGGCGACGACCACCGATCCGGCCTATTTCGACCAGGATATCGAGAAGGTTTTCACCCTGTTCCCGCGCCTGAAGGAACGGCGCGGCCAGCGCGGCGGCACGCTGTCGGGCGGCGAGCAGCAGATGCTGGCCATCGGCCGGGCGCTGATGAGCCGGCCGCGCCTGCTGCTGCTGGACGAGCCGTCGCTGGGGCTGGCGCCGCTGGTGGTGAAGCAGATCTTCGGGGCCATCAAGCAGATCAACGAGGAGGAAGGCATGACCATCCTGCTGGTCGAGCAGAACGCCTATCACGCGCTGCGCCTGGCCCATCGCGGCTATGTGCTGGTGACCGGCCAGATCACCATGTCGGGCACCGGCGCCGATCTGCTGTCCCGGCCGGAGGTGCGCGCCGCCTATCTCGAAGGCGGGCATTGAGGGCGATGGCAATGGAACAGCTTCTCGGCAACGACATTCCGACTTTCATCGGCGTCACCATCGTGCTGGCCGGCGGGGCCGCCATGCTGATGGGCAGCGCGCTGGCCCGCACCTGGCGACCGTTCTGGCAGGGTCTGCTGTACAGCGCCTTGCTGGGGCTGGCCTCGCGCTTCATCAGCTTCGCGCTGTTTGGCGGCGATCTGCTGTCCTTGAGCGGCTACATCGTCGATGTGGTGGTGCTGGCGCTGATGGCCTTCGTGGCCTATCGGGCGACGCTGGCAAGCCGCATGGCGGCACAATACCCCTGGTTGTACGAACGTGCCGGCCTGTTCGGCTGGCGTGCGCGTCGCGACGGGTGAGACGCGGCGGGTGGTGGTAGCGGGAATCCGTTGCCAGCTTCCGTGGCCGGTCCTACTGTGTGGTTAACGTGCCGTTTTACCGCGCGTGAGGGCTGGTCCCTTTCAACCGAGTAAAAGAGCAGGGAGATCGATATGAAGAAACTATCCACACTGGTCCTGGCAGCGGCTGCGCTGGTCCTGACCGGGCAGGTCGCGAAAGCCGATATCACGGTGGCGACCGCCGGTCCGATGACCGGTCAGTATGCCAGCTTCGGCGCCCAGATGAAGGCGGGTGCGGAGCAGGCGGTTGCCGATATCAACGCCGCTGGCGGCGTGCTCGGCCAGCAGCTGAAGCTGAGCGTCGGCGACGATGCCTGCGATCCCAAGCAGGCGGTTGCTGTCGCCAACGACATGGTGCGCCAGGGCGTGAAGCTGATGGCCGGCCATTTCTGTTCCGGCTCCTCCATCCCGGCCTCCAAGGTCTATGAGGAGGAAGGCATCCTGATGATCTCGCCGGCTTCGACCAATCCGAAGCTGACCGAGGAAGGCGGGCCGAACGTGTTCCGCGTTTGCGGCCGTGACGACCAGCAGGGTGAGGTCGCCGGTGCGTTCCTCGCCAAGAACTATGCCGGCAAGAAGATCGCCTTCGTGCATGACAAGACCGCCTACGGCAAGGGTCTCGCCGACGAGACGCTGAAGTCCTACAAGGCTGCCGGCGGCAAGGAAGTGATGTACGAGGCCTATACCGCGGGCGAGAAGGACTATTCCGCGCTGGTCTCCAAGCTGAAGCAGGCCGGCGTCGATGTGCTCTATGTCGGCGGCTACCACACCGAGGCAGGCCTGATCGTGCGCCAGATGCGCGAGCAGGGCATGAACACCGTGCTGGTTTCCGGCGACGCGCTGGTCACCGACGAGTACTGGTCGATCACCGGCCCGGCCGGTGAAGGCACGCTGATGACCTTCAGCCCGGATCCGCGCAAGAACGAGAAGGCCGCGCCGATCGTGAAGGCGTTCCGCGACAAGGGCGTCGAGCCGGAAGGCTATGTGCTCTACACCTATGCGGTGATGCAGATCTTCAAGCAGGCCGCCGAGAAGGCCGGTTCCGCCGACATCGGCAAGATCCTGCCGGTGCTGCAGAGCGGCATGAAGTTCGACACCGTGCTGGGCGACCTGTCCTTCGACAAGAAGGGCGACGTCACCCTGCCGGGCTATGTCTTCTATGTCTGGAAGAACGGCAAGTACGACTATCTCTGACGCGTAATACGCGTCAGCGCGATGAGGCCCGGCC
The DNA here is from genome assembly GCF_002148795.1 of Oceanibaculum nanhaiense. Taxonomy (NCBI): domain Bacteria; kingdom Pseudomonadati; phylum Pseudomonadota; class Alphaproteobacteria; order Rhodospirillales; family Oceanibaculaceae; genus Oceanibaculum; species Oceanibaculum nanhaiense. The sequence continues at coordinate 140,737 of NZ_MPOB01000007.1, forward strand.
GGTAGCGGCCGGGCCTTTTTCGTTAAGACTGGATTAATGGCCTTCTGCGAGGATACGATTTTATCAAGCGGGCCACCGGTGAAGGCGCCGTATTCAGGGTGGGGGCATGTCGTTCAAGGAACGATTCCGGGCATGGTGGGAGGGCTATGAGTATGTTCCTCATACCCCGATGGCGCAGACCGACGACAGCATGCAGGCTGACGGCGAAGCTGCCGCCAGCGAAAAAGTCGAGCAATGGTCAACCGACCGGTTCGGCCTCATCCAGGCGTTGTGGGGCGACGGGCTGGTGTTTCCGGGCGGCAAGGAGCACCTGCTGAAGCTGGTCTCGCCCTTCGGCCTCAACCCGGCCTTCTCGGCCGCTGATTTCGGCGCGGGGCTCGGCGGCGGCGGCGAGATCGTCGCGGAAGAATATGGTGCCTGGGTCAATGGCTACGAGTTCGATCCCGAGCGCGCGGCCTTTGGCGAGGAGCGGGCGGAACGGATGGGTCTCTCGCGCAAGGCGCCGGTCAGCTATCTCGAACCCGATACCTTCACCATGCGCGACAGCGCCTATCACTGTGCCTTCGCGGTCGGCGCCTTCTACTGGATCGAGAACAAGAGCCACCTGCTGCGCATGATCGAGAAGGGCCTGCATCCGGGCGGCCAGTTCACCTTCACCGATTACGTGCTGACCTCCGAAGAGGCCAAGGAGAACCCGGCCGTGCAGGGCTGGATGACCAGCGAGGACCCGGTGCCACAGCCCTGGACCGCGAAGCATTACGAGGTCGAGCTGGTCAATCTGAACCTGGACGTGCGCATCTCCGAGGATATGAGCGAGCCGCACCAGAAGGCGATCCTGGAAGGCTGGGCAACGCTGACCGCCGGGCTGAAGCCCGGCGGCCTGGCGCCCGAAACCATGCAGTACCTGGTCGAGGAGGCCGAGCGCTGGGTCCGCCGGGTGGGGGCGCTTCGTTCCGGCGGCCTGCGCTACCAGCGTTTCTACGTCACCAAGCCGACCGAGTAAGCGAAAGCGTGGCGTCGGCGCTCGCTCAGATGCAGCGCCCGCCGTCGATCTCCATGGCCAGGCCGGTCAGGAACTCCGAACTGTCCTCCGCCAGGAACAGCGCCGCGTTGGCGATGTCGGCCGGCTGGCTGAACCGGCCCATCGGGATGACCGAGGTGAACTGCCGGCGCCGCTCCGGCGTGTCCTCACCCATGAAGTCGTTCAGCATGCCGGTCTCGCCGGCCACCGGGCACAGCGCATTCACACGGATCTTCTCCGGCGCCAGTTCCGCGGCCATTGATTTGGTCAGCGTGATCGCCGCCCCCTTGGAGCCGTTGTACCAGGTGAGGCCCGGCCGCGGCCGCAGGCCCGCCGTGGAGGCGGTGTTGATGATGACGCCGCCCTGGCCCTGCTTGCGGAACACCGGCACCGCATGCCGGGCGGCCAGGAAGATTGCCTTGGCGTTCACCGCGAAGCAGCGGTCGAATTCCTCTTCCGTCACCTCCAGCATCGGCTTGTTCTTGTGGGTGACGCCGGCATTGTTGACCATGATGTCCAGCCGGCCATAGGTGGCGAGCGTCTTCTCCACCATGGCCTTCACATCGGCATCGCTGGCAACGTCGGCCTTCACGAAGATCGCCGTGCCCTGGCCGTGCTCCTTGTCGATCTCGGCGGCCACGCGGGCGCCGCCGGCCTCGTTCACGTCATTCACCACGAGTTTGGCGCCTTCGCGCGCATAAAGCTTGGCGATGCCCTCGCCGAACCCGGAACCCGCGCCGGTGACGATGGCGACTTTGCCTTGCAGGCGCATGATATCCTCCTTGGTCCGTTCAATTTGCCCTGGCCGGTCTGTGCCGGCCTCGTGGGAGAAAGTGTATCCTGCGCGTGTCCGCCCTGTCATCCGGCAGTGCCGGCGCCGGTTGGCGGTCTGCCATGCGCCATCGGCGGCCGCCACGCGGTATATGGGTGTGGCCAGCAGTTATCACACAATATCAAGCGGTTGCTGAAAAATCCTGATGGTGCCATACTGTTCGGAATATGTGCTGGCGCGACCGCTGGGGAGCGGGAGTCGCGTTGCAGCATCGGCTAGGGGGAACAATGCGATCAACGGCTTTGAAGCGTGGCCTCGCCGCTCTGGCGGTTGCGGTCACCGTGGCGGGAACGCCGGCGGTCAGCTTCGCCGCCTGTGCGACGCCGAAGGAGAACGCTGCCCTTGAGGCGCGGGTCCTGCTCAGCGAACTCATGGTGGCGGCGTTGAGCTGCAACCAGCGGCCCAGCTACAATGCCGTCGTCGCCCGCTATCAGGGGGAGATGGCTGGTACCGGCAAGGCGCTGAAGGGGTATTTCGCACGGGTTCATGGCGCGCGGTCGTCGCAGGAGCTGAACGGCTTCGTGACCCGCATGGCGAACGAAGCCTCGCAGCGCAGCCTTGCCGAGTTCGCGGCATTCTGCAGCGCGGCGGAAGACAAGTTCACGGCGCTGATGGACGAGCGGCAGCCGCACAGCTTCGAGAGTTTCGCCAGCCTGCAGCCGGGCGCGTCCAATCACGGTATCGAAGCCTGCCAGTACACGGCGTCCAATACGGTGCCCAACAGCGGGGGCCGTACCCGCTAACATCGCCGTTTCGCGCAAACATTTGGCCGGCCCCGCAAGGGAGCCGGCTTTTTTGTGCGCCGGATTTCGTCTGCCGGCCTTCTTTCTGGGCATGAAAAAACCCGGCTGGTTGTACAGCCGGGTTTTCCCGTTAAAGCGATCGCACTCTAGCGGAAGATGATTTCCACACGCCGGTTCTGCGGCTCGCGGACGCCATCGGCGGTCGGGACCAGCGGGTCGGTCTCGCCACGGGCCTCTGAGCTGATCTGCCCGGCCGGAACGCCATCGGCGGTCAGGGCAGCCTGCACCGAATCGGCGCGGCGCTGCGACAGACGCAGATTGTAGGCAGCCGGGCCGGAGCGGTCAGCATGGCCAACCAGGTTCAGACGGCTGATGCCGCCCTTCTTGGCATTGTCGGCGGCCAGCTTCACGATCTGGCGCGCATCCGGCGTCAGGTCCGAACGGTCGAAGTCGAAGAACACCAGATAGTTGCGCGGCACGGCCGGCGGGGCCGGCTGGGCTGCGGGCTGCGGAGCCGGCTGCGGGGCCGGTGCGGCGGCAGGTGCCGGCATCGGCTTCGGCGGCGGATTGAAGGCCCAGCGCAGGCCGACCAGAACGGTGTGCGCGGCATATTCGGCATCGACAGAGGCACCGGTCGAGGTGGTGAGGCCGGCATCGCGGGTGGCGAAATAGCGGTAGTCAGCGAACAGGCCGAGCTGCTCGCTCACCTGATAGCCGACGCCGGCGATGCCCTGATAGGCCAGCACGATGTCAGAGTCGCTGAGGCTGCCGCCGCCAATCGGGGCAATGCCGTCATACTTCACGGCAGCACCACCGAGACCGACACCGAGATAGGGGGTGAAGCCGCCCATGTCGAAATCGTACAGCAGGTTCATCATCAGCGCCTGGGCGCGGGTGTTGCCCGCCCCGTTCACGCCGCTGACGCTATCGGCGTCATTGCCGCGATAGGAGAATTCAAGCTCAAGGCGCGGGGCGCCGAACTTGTAGCCGAGAGAGGCCGCACCGAGCGCGCCGGTGTCGAAATCGGCCTCGCTGCTGATGCCGGAGCCGGAGATATCGGCATCTTCCTGCAGGTTGATGCCGGCACCCAGGCCCATATACCAGCCTTCCGGCTGCGCCAGAGCGGCAGTCGGCAAACCGACCAGCAGCGCCGCGGCGATAATTGGCGCATTGAACTTCATGACAGGTGCCCTCTTCTTTTTTGTAGAAGGAAATAACTGGCGGCCATCAGACCCCGGATGGTTTCCTCGCGACCGACACTATTCATAGCAATATCAAATAACGGGGACGGCTTCACGGGATTCCAATCGACTGTGGCTCATTGGTTACCAATGTGGCTGAAAGGACACATAAAAACTATCCGGCTACCGTGATTCACTGTTTCGGGCCGGGCGGCGCTTTTTTCAGCGGCCGTTCCAGCGCGTCAAGGAACTGCCGGCGTTCTTCCGGTGTCAGCTTTTCGTTGATCGACAGCAGCAGATTGTGCAGCACATCCTGCATCGCCGCCGAGCGGTCGCGCACATCCTCCAGCGCGCGGGAAGCCGCATCGGGATCGTAGGGTTGCTTCAGCATCGCCTCGTGCATGTCGCTGCGCGCCGCGCGCAGTTCTCGGAAGGCGCTACGCATGTTGGCCCGTTCACGCTCGAACACCGGCCCCAGCTTCTCCCGCGCCTGCTGCGGCACGGCGTGTTCCAGCGGGCCGAAGCCGAACCGCCGGTCCTTCGGCCCGCGATCGCCGTGCCAGTGCGACAGCGCAGAGCCGGCGATGATCCCGACCAGCAGCAGGTTCAGCACCAGCGAGGCGGGCAGCAGCCAGCGGCGGAACCGGGTTTTCTTCGCGGGCGCCGATGTCGTGGATTCGGGGGCGTCAGTCATAACTCGTATCTCCCGTTGCGTTCTGGCCGGCGGTCAGCGGGCCGAAGGCCAGGACAGCGACATCCTGCTGGTCGAGGGCGGCGAGGTCGATTGTGCCGCCGGTATTGAGGGTGTATGGCCCGGCGGCGAATCCCAGCCACAGGCCGATGACGGCGGAGGCCGCCAGCGCCATGGTGAAGCGCCAGGGCGCGCGGTTGCCGTTTGCCGGAATTGGTGCCGGGATTGGCGCCACCGGTGCCGCCGGAGCGTCTTGGTGCCGGGCGGCGGCCCGGATGCGCGCCGCGAGGTCGCCTGCCGGTGCAGGGGCGGGCGGCAGCGCATCCAGCGCGCGGTCCAGCTGGCGTGCCTGTTCCAGCCGGGCCTGCGCGGCGGGCTCAATGGCCAGCAAGGCCAGCGCGGCAGCGCGTTCCACTACCGGCCAGCGCGCCGGGTCGGCGCCATAGGCGTCGAGCAGCGTTTCCAGCCGCTGCAGATCCATCGCTTGAAGTTTTTCGGTCATGACAAACCCTCCAGCAGGTCGCGCCCTTCAGCGCCCAGCAATTCGCGCAATTTGCGCCGGCCCCGCGCCAGCAGCGATTCCAGTGCTTCCTCGCTGATTTCCATCAGCCCGGCCGCCTCGGCCTGGCTCAGCCCTTCGTAATAGCTCAGGATCAGCGCCGCGCGCTGGCGCTCCGGCAGGCTGTCGAGGGCGTTGCGTACGGCGGCGCCGCGCTCGTCCTCCTCCATCGCCTCGCCGGGCCGGGGGGCGGGATCGACGGTTTCCGGCGGCTCGTCCATCAGCACCAGCCGGCGGCGGCGCAGCCGGTCATGGGAGAGGTTGAAGGCGACGCGGTAGAGCCAGCTCTTCAGCCCGGCCTCGCCGGGCCGCCAGGTGGCTGCGTTGTTCCACAGCCGCAGGAAGCTTTCCTGCGCCACATCCTCGGCCTCGGACCGGTCGCCCAGTAACCGCCAGGCGAGCCGGTGAAGCATGCCGAGATGGCGGTCGAGCAGCAGGGCGAAGGCGGCATCGTCGCCGGCGGCGAGACGCAGGATGAGGCTGTCGTCTGAAGCGTCGGACTCGTCCGTCTTCTGCACACGCCATCCCCATTCTGTCGTTCGCCGCACGGCGCCGCTCCTGCCCGATGCCTTGTAGGTAGGATCAGTCGCGCGCGCCCGGCGCGTCGCCGCGCGGGCCCATCATGTGGCGCCCGTCTCGGAACGTACCATGATGCGGCAGGCCGTCATGCTTGCGTTCGAACCGCGCCTCGCGCAGTTCCTCCGCCGTCACCACGCCGTCCCAGTTGGCGTCGATCCTGCCGAACATAGAGGCGGGCGAATGGCGCTGCTCGCCGGGTTCGATCTTGCCGTCCTTGTTGCTGTCCATCCGCTCGAAGCCGCGCTTGGCCATCTCATCCAGCCGCGCCGCCATCATCGAGCGGAACTCGTCCTGCGACAAGGCGCCATCCTTGTCGGCATCGAAGCTGGCGAACCGGGCCTCGTGTGCGGCCTTGACCTCCGCGCGGGTGATCTGGCCGTCCTTGTTGGCGTCGAAACGCTCCAGCATGTGCTGGACGCGCTGCTCGCCACGCTCCTTCTGATCGGCGCTCATCTTGCCCTGGCGCATGTCGTTTACCGCATGGGCGATGCCGGGCAGGGCGGAAAAGGCGCCGAGCGTGACACCGAGTGCGACCGCGCCGAGCAGGGCGATACGCAGGGTGGTGCGGGGGGTCCGCTTGCGTGTGTTGGAAGTGGTCATGGGGGTAGTCCTTTCGTGTAGGGGGCGGTCCGTTTCTCCTGGACCTGCCCTATACACGCAGGGGCGGCTTATTTCCGTCGCGGCGTCTTCTAGCGCCCTTACCTCAGCGCCGGCCGAACAGCCTTTCGATATCGGCCAGCTTCAGCTCGACATAGGTCGGCCGGCCATGGTTGCACTGGCCGGAATGCGGCGTCGCCTCCATCTGGCGCAGCAGCGCGCTCATCTCCTCGGCGTTCAGCCGGCGGCCGGCGCGCACCGATCCGTGGCAGGCCATGGTGCCGCAGACATGCGCCAGCCGGTCCTCCAGCGTCAGCGCCTGATCCCATTCGGCGAGGTCATCGGCGAGGTCGCGCACCAGCCCGGCGGCGTTGGTCTGGCCGAGCAGCACAGGCACCTCGCGCACCACCACGGCGCCGGGACCGAAAGCCTCAATGACAAGGCCAAGCCGGGCCAGATCCTCGGCGCGGGCTGTCAGCCGCTCGACCGCGGCTTCCTCCAGCTCCACCACTTCGGGCAGCAGCAGCGTCTGGCGCTTCACGCCGTCGCGCGCCAGCGCCTCCTTCATGCGCTCATAGACCAGCCGTTCATGCGCCGCATGCTGATCGACGATGACGATGCCATCGGCTGTCTGGGCGACGATATAGGTGCCGTGCAGCTGCGCTGTCGGCACGCCCAGCGGCAGATTGACGGCCGGCGATGCGTCGGGGACGGGCACCGGCCGGGCGGCGGGCTGCGCGTCCAGGCCGGGTAGCGGCGCATGATAATCATGCAGCGCTTCCGCCAACGCGCCCCCCTGTGCTGCCGGCGCGTAAGGCATGGGATAGGCATAGGCCGGACTGCGCCAGCCCTGCGGCCCCATTCCCGGTCCTTCATTTCGGAAAGCACCCAGCGCCGCCGCCGAGACGGTGGTGGAGGCGCGGTGCCCGGCCTCGGCCAGCGCGTGCTTCAGGGCGGAGACGATCAGGCCACGCACCAGCCCGGCTTCGCGGAAGCGCACCTCCGCCTTGGCCGGATGCACGTTCACATCCACCGCTTCCGGCGGCACTTCTAGGAACAGCGCGAGCAGCGGATGCCGGTCGTGCGACAGGAAATCCTGATAGGCCCCGCGCACCGCGCCCTGCAGCAGCCGGTCCTTCACCGGCCTTCCATTCACGAAAAGATACTGCATCTGCGCATTGCCGCGATTGAGCGTCGGCAGCCCGGCATAGCCGGTCAGGTGCAGACCTTCGCGGGTGGCGTCGATGCGCAGCGCATTCTCGGCGAAGGAATCGCCCATGATCGCAGCCAGCCGGCGCAGTCTTATATCGAATAGCTCGCCCTGTCCGGCGGCCAGCTTCACGGAGCTGCGCGTGCCGTCGCCCAGCGTGAAGCCGACATGCGGGTGTGCCATGGCAAGACGGTTCAGCACATCGACCGCCTGGCCATATTCGGCGCGCGGCGTCTTCAGGAATTTCAGCCGTGCCGGCGTGGCGTAGAACAGGTCACGCACCTCGACCCGCGTGCCCGGCGGATGGGCGGCGGGTTCGACCGGCAGCTTGCGCCCGCCCTCGATGGCGATCTTCCAGGCGCTGTCGGAACCCGCCTTGCGCGAGGTGAGGGAAAGCCGGCTGACCGCGCCGATGGAAGGCAGCGCCTCGCCCCGGAAGCCGAGCGAGGCTATGCGCACCAGATCATCGTCCGGCAGCTTCGAGGTGGCGTGCCGCTCGACCGCCAGTTCCAGCTCGTCGGATGTCATGCCGAAACCGTCGTCGCTGACCGAGATCAGCGATTGCCCGCCATCGCGCAGGATCACGTCGATATGTGTCGCCCCGGCGTCCAGCGCGTTCTCGACCAGCTCCTTCACGGCGCTGGCCGGGCGCTCCACCACCTCGCCGGCGGCGATCTGGTTGACCAATATGTCGGGCAGGCGGCGGATGGCCATGGCGGCGTCAGCCCATCGCGGCGAGGTAGTCGCGGGTCAGCACCTTGCCCTCCTCGACGGCGGGCTGGTCGAACGGGTCGATGTCCAGCAGGTGTGCGGCGATGATGGTCTCCAGCATGAAATGCATCATCAGCGCGCCCAGCGTGCCCTCATCCACCTTGTCGATATGGATCAGCCGCGTCGGGCGCTGGTTGCGGATCAGCGTCTCGGCGGTGGCGCGCTGCTCGGCATCCAGCAAATCGCCCATGGTGCGGCCGCGCAGATATTCCGGCGTCGTCTCGCCGGCCACCCCGTCGGCAATGCGCGGGCCAGTGCCTGCCACCTTGCCCAGGATGAGGGTGAACATCTTGTCGGCCGGGCCGGCCAGATAGAGCTGCAGCTGGCTGTGCTGATCGACCGTGCCCAGGGCGTTCACCGGCGTCGTGCCATTGCCGTCCTTGCCCAGGCTTTCCGCCCAGAGCTGCCGGTACCAGAAGCTGAGGTCGTTCAGCTGGTCGAGATAGGGCATCAGCACGGTCTGGGCCGCCCCCCGGCTGTCGGCCAGCAGCAGCGACAGCGCCGCGCCCACCGCCGGCGGGCAGTCCATCGGGTCTTTTGCGGCGAAGGCGGTGTCCAGCACCGACTGCGCGCCCTGGCGCAGCGCGCGGACATCCAGCCCGGCGATCAGCGCCGGCAGCATGCCGACGCAGGACAGCACGGCATAGCGCCCGCCGACTTTCGGATCATGGTCGATGGTCGGGATGCCATAGCGCTGGGCGAGCTTGCGCAGTGGGTTCTCGGTCTTCTCGGTGATCGCGGTGACATGCGCGGCGACGCCATCCTCGCCGACCGCCAGCACCAGCGGTTCCAGGCAGGTGAGGAACTGCATCAGCGTTTCCGATGTGCCGCCGGATTTGGAGATGACGATGATGCCGGTACGCTTGAAATCGACGGCGGCAAACAGCGCCTGGAAGCTCGCGGGATCGACATTGTCCATGAAATGCAGGCGCGGCGTACCCTCGGGCGGGCCGAAACCCTTGTCGGCGAGGCGGTAGAGCGTGCGCCCGCCGAGGCTGGAACCGCCAGTGCCCAGCACGATCACATCGGCGAAGCGGGCGCGGTAGTCGGCGGCGATAGCCTCCAGTGCGGGCAGATCGTCGGTGCGCGCCGGCAGGCGTAGCAGCGGCAGGCTGCCGTCCTTGTGCCACTGCCGCAGCGTCGCCAGCGCTGGTGCCGCCAGCGCCACGCGGCGGCCGAGCTCGCTGTCGCGCGGGCCGGCCGGGCCGATACGCCCCGACAGGCAGCCCGCAATATCTTGTGTGTAGAACATAAAAAAACACCATTAATAGGTAAACTGTAGGGTAGCAAGCTGCCGGCCCGCCGCCAAGGGGGGCTGGGGAGGCGGAGGGGGTTGCTCGATAATTGGCCGCCCCACCTTACGTCATGCCCGGGCTTGTCCCAGGGGTGACGGTCACAGGAACAAGTCTATAACGGCGCAAACGCGCCGAAAGCTCCCGCTTCAGGATTCCTGCTTCGGCGCCGGCTTCGTCGCGGTGACGCCCTCGGGCTGGCCGACGATGACGAAGGTCAACGCCTTCGGGTCGAACAGGCTGGCGGAGAGACGTTTCAGATCGTCCATCGTCACCGCCTCGATCAGGCCGGCGCGGCGTTCCAGATAATCGATGCCCAGCTTCTCGCGCTGGATCGCCACCAGCATGGAGGCGATGCGGCCAGAGCCATCCAGCGACAGCCAGTAGGAACCGGTAAGGTACGCCTTGGCGTCTGCCACCTCTGCCTCGGTCGGCCCGTCGCCGGCCATGCGCTGCCATTCGGCGCGCACCAGGGCGATGGATTCCGCGACCCGCGCATTGGCGGTGCCGACGCTGCCGACGATGGCCGCCGAATGGTCCATCGGCGTCAGGCCGGCGGAGACGGAATAGGCGAGGCCGCGCTTTTCCCGGATCTCCTCGGTCAGGCGGGAGCCGAAACCGCCGCCCATGATCTCCATCAGGATGGCGGCGGCGAAATAGTCGGGATCGTCGCGCTTCAGCCCGCGCTGGCCGAACAGCACCGTGCTTTGCGGCATGGTGCGGTCGATGACCATGAGGTCGCCGGCGAAGGCCGGCTGGATCTCGGGGATTTCCGGCAGGCTTGCCGTGGCAGGCAGGGTGCCGAAGATGCGGTCAAGCGCCGGGGCCAGCTCTTCCGGCGTGATGTCGCCGACCACACCGACCAGAAGATTGGCGCGGGAGAAGCGCTGTCCGACCGCCTGCTTCAGGTCGTCGGCGGTCAGCGTGGCGACAGACTCGGGCGTACCGCTGCCGCGCCGTCCATAGGGGTGATCGGGATAGGCGCTGGTCCAGAAGGCGCGGCTGGCGATGCTGCCGGGCTGCTCGCGCTCGCGTTTCAGACCGACCAGCATCTGGCCGCGTACCCGCTGCACCGGCTCAAGATCGAAGCGCGGCTGGGTCAGCGCCAGGCGCAGCATCTCGAACGCCGTGTCGCGGTTCTCGGTCAGGGTGCGCAGCCCGCCGCTGATGCCGTCCTGGCTGGCGGAGAATCCCAGCGAGATCGACAAATCGGCCAGCTTCTTCTGGAAGGCCTGGCTGTCCATGTCGCCGGCGCCTTCGGTCAGCAGGTCGGCGGTCATGCCGGCCAGCCCGGCCTTGCCGTCGGGGTCGGCGGTGGCGCCAGCGCCCCGGAAGCCGGCTTCCAGCGCGATGATCGGGTTGGAATGGTCCTCGACCAGCCAGGCCTCGATGCCGCCGGGGCTGACCACACGCTTGATCTCGATGGCGTGGGCCGGCGCGGCGAAGAGGGCGAAGGCCAGCAGCGGGAGGATGGCGAGCAGACGGGAAAGATGGGTCCGCATTGTCTGATCCTTGTTTGGGCTTAGCTGGCGGGCTTAGCTTGCGGGTTTGGGGCGCAAGATGCCGGTCACCGATTGTTCGGGGCGCAGCACGGCGCGCGCGGCCGCCTCCACCTGGTCGCGGGTCACCGCCTCAATGCGCGCCGGCCAGGCTTCCACATCCTCCAGCGTCTGGCCGGTGGCGAGCGCCCGGCCGATCACATTGGCGGGGCCGCGGATGCTGTCGCGGGCGAACACCGCATCGGCGCGCAGACGCTGCTTGGCGTCGGCGATTTCCTGGTCGGTCACGCCAGATTCCAGCAATGCTGCGATCTCCGCGTCGATGGCGGCTTCCACCCGTTCCACCTCCACGCCGGGTTTCGGCGAGCCGTAGAAGCCGAGATTGCCCGGCCCCAGCGCGTCGGCGCTGTAATAGGCGCCGGCGGAAGCGGCGATGCCGTCGCCGATCACCAGACGGCGGTAGAGCCGGCTGGTCGGCCCGCCGGACAGGATCTCCGCCAGCACGTCCAGTGCGTCGGCATGCTCGCTGTCACCCCAGACATAGGAGGGGGCGAGATACTGGCGGGAGAAGCTGGGCTGCTGCACGCGGGCGTCGCTCAGCTCCAGCCGGCGGGCGGCCTGCTGCGGCGGCTCATTCACGCGGTCGCGCGGGGCGATCTCGCGGCGCGGGATCGGGCCGTAATATTTCTCGGCCAGCGGGCGGACCTGCTCCACCGTCACATCGCCGGCGATCACCACGAAGGCGTTATTCGGCACGTACCAGCGCTTGTACCAGTCCAGCGCGTCCTGGGTGGAGAGCGTGCGCATCTCCGATTCCCAGCCGATGATCGGGATACGGTAGGGGTGGTGCAGATATTGCGCGGCGCGCATCTGCTCACCCAGGATGGCGCTGGGGTTGTTGTCGATACGCTGGCGGCGTTCCTCCAGAATCACATCGCGTTCCGGCAGCACCACCGTGTCGGTCAGCGCCAGATTGGCCATGCGGTCGGCCTCCAGCTTCATCATCAGTTCCAGCCGGTCGGCGGCGACGGTCTGGAAGTAGGCGGTGTAGTCCCAGGAGGTGAAGGCGTTGTCCTGGCCGCCATTGCGGTTGACGATGCGGCTGAACTCGCCGGGGGCCAGATCGCCGGTGCCGCGGAACATCAGATGCTCCAGGAAATGCGCGATGCCTGACTTGCCGCGCTGCTCGTCGGCCGATCCGGTGCGGTACCAGACCATATGGGTGACGACCGGGATACGGTGGTTCTCCACCACGATCACCTGCAACCCGTTTTCCAGCGTGAAGCTCTTCGGATTGAAGACGGCGGCCCGGCCTGGGGAGGCGGCAACCAGCAGCAGCGCCAGCACGGCACAGAGGTGGAGAAGGATGGGTCTCGGCAGGGTCATGGCGCCTTTTCCTCGGGGGTCGGGACGGTAAGGTGATCCAGCCCGATCAATATGGCCCGATGATGGCGCGGCGGCGAGGTGTGCGTACTAGGTTAGGGAAATAAAAACGCGGCGGCCGAGAGGACCGCCGCGCCATGCTTTCGGAATGCCGAAAGGTCAGAAGCTCAGCAGCTCGGCGCGGATGACGCCGGGCAGGGCGCGGATGCGCTGCAGCATCGCGTCATCGACCGCGCCGTCGATATCGACCAGCGACAGGGCGACGCCACCCTTCTCGGTGCGGCCGAGATAGAAGCTGGCGATGTTGATGCCGGCCTCGCCCAGCGCGTTGCCCAGCTTGCCGATGAAGCCCGGCTCGTCGCGGTTGCGGACATACAGCATGGTGGCGCCGAAATCGGCTTCCATGCTGATGCCGCGCACCTCGACCAGGCGCGGCGCACGGCCACCGAACAGCGTGCCGGCGACGGTGCGGGTCTGCGAGCCATCGGTGGTGGTCACCCGCACCAGCGTCTGGTAGTCGCAGTCGCGGTCATGCGCGGTCAGGCTGACGGCGATGTCGCGCTGGCGGGCGAAGCTGGGTGCGTTCACCATGTTCACGCTGTCGCTGATCGGCTTCATCAGCCCGGCCAGTGCGGCGGCCAGGATCGGCTTGCTGTTCAGCGTGGCGGCATGGCCTTCCAGCTCCACCGTCACCTGGCCGATGCCCTCGACGGTGAGCTGGCCCAGCATGCTGCCGAGATATTCGGCCAGCTGCATGTAGGGCTTCAGCTTCGGCGCATCCTCGGCGGAAACCGACGCCACGTTCACGGCATTGGAGATCGCGCCGGTCAGCAGATAGTCGGCCATCTGCTCGGCGACCTGCAGCGCGACATTCTCCTGCGCTTCCGAGGTGGCGGCGCCGAGATGCGGCGTGACCACCACATTCGCCATGCCGAACAGCGGGTTCTCTTTCGCCGGCTCGACCTCGAATACGTCCAGCGCGGCACCGGCGACATGGCCGGATTTCAGCGCTGCCTTCAGCGCCGATTCGTCGATCAGCCCGCCGCGCGCGCAATTGACGATGCGCACGCCCTGCTTGGTCTTGGCGATGTTCTCGGCGTTCAGGACATTGCGGGTGGAATCGGTCAGCGGCGTGTGCAGGGTGATGAAGTCGGCACGGGCCAGCAGCTCGTCCAGATCCACCTTCTCGATACCGAGATCGAGCGCGCGCTCGTCGCTGAGGAAGGGATCGAAGCCGATCACCTTCATCTTCAGCCCCTGCGCGCGATCGATGACGATCGAGCCGATATTGCCGCAGCCGATGACGCCCAGCGTCTTGCCGAACAGCTCCACGCCCATGAAGCGGTTCTTTTCCCACTTGCCGGCATGGGTGGAGGCGTTGGCCTCCGGAATCTGCCGGGCCAGCGCCATCATCATGGAGATGGCGTGTTCCGCCGTGGTGATGGAATTGCCGAACGGCGTGTTCATGACGACCACGCCCTTCCTGGTGGCGGCCGGCACATCGACATTATCGACGCCGATGCCGGCGCGGCCGATCACCTTCAGCCCACCGGCCTTTTCCAGCACGGCTTCCGTCACCTTGGTGGCGGAGCGGATGGCGAGGCCATCGTAATTGCCGATGACGGAGACCAGCTCGTCGGCCTTCATGCCGGGCTTGTAATCCACCTCGATCCCGCGCTCGCGGAAAATATCGACGGCGCGCTCCGACAGGGCATCGGAAATCAGAACCTTGGGCATCGTCTTCCTATTCTTCCTTAGTAGCGATTAGGGCAGCAGTGGGTATCAGGCGGCCTTGGCGGCCTCGGTCTTCACCTGGGCGTAGGCCCAGTCGAGCCAGGGCAGCAAAGCCTCGATATCGGATGTCTCGACGGTGGCGCCGCCCCAGATGCGCAGGCCGGCCGGCGCATCGCGATAGGCGCCGATGTCATAGCCCGCACCCTCGGCCTCGACCAGCGCGGCCAGTTTCTTGGCGGCAGCGGCCTGCGCCTCGGCGGGCAGGGCGGTGAACCAGGCATCCTTGATGACGAGGCAGATCGAGGTGCTGGAGCGGGTTTCCGCCGTCTCCGGCAGGAAGGCGGCCCAGTCGCTCTTTTCGACCCAGGCCTCGACGGCCTTCAGATTGGCCTGGCTTCGGGCGATCAGCCCCTTCAGCCCGCCGATGCTCTCGGCCCAGCGCAGCGCGTCGATCTGGTCCTCAACGCAGAGCATGGAGGGCGTGTTGATGGTCTCGCCCTTGAAGATGCCCTCGTTCAGCTTGCCGTTCTTGGTCATGCGGAACAGCTTGGGCAGCGGCCAGGCCGGCTTGTAGCTCTCCAGCCGCTCGACGGCGCGCGAGGAAAGGATCAGCATGCCGTGCTGCGCCTCGCCGCCCAGCACCTTCTGCCAGGAATAGGTGACGGCATCCAGCTTGTCCCAGGGCAGGTCCATGGCGAAGGCGGCGGAGGTGGCGTCGCACAGCGTCAGCCCCTTACGGTCGGCGGGGATCCAGTCGCCGTTCGGCACGCGCACGCCCGAGGTCGTGCCGTTCCAGGTGAACACCACATCGCGGGCGAAATCGACCTGCCCGAGGTCCGGCAGCTTGCCGTAATCGGCCTCGATGACGCGCACATCGTCCAGCTTCAACTGCTTCAGGATGTCGGTGACCCAGCCGGCGCCGAAGCTCTCCCACGCCAGCGCATCGACGCCGCGCGCACCCAGCAGCGTCCACATCGCCATCTCGAAGGCGCCGGTGTCGGAGGCCGGTACAATGCCGATGCGCCAGTCCGCCGGCACGCCCAGGATGGCGCGGGTGCGGTCGATCACCTCGGCCAGCTTGGCCTTGCCCAGCTTGGCGCGGTGCGAGCGCGCCAGCGCTGCATCCGTCAGCGCGTCGGGCGACCAGCCGGGGCGCTTGGCGCAGGGGCCGGAGGAAAAATACGGGACAACGGGGCGCGTGGTCGGCTTCATGGCGGGGTTCCCCTATTTTCGGTGCCGCTAATGGAGGCGGTTGCGGGCGATACTAAGCGCATAATGCTGCATCGCGTCAATGCACAGCTTGACGCAGGGGGCATGCCTGTAAACAGCGCTTACAGGCCAGCATTTCCGCCGCTTTCACCCTGCGGAAAGAGTTTCCGCCACGCAGAAGGGGGAGGGGGTGTGTTTCCCCTCAGAACCGTTTTGGAAAAGCGATGCTCGCATGAGCCACCACTCCAACCGTCATTCCCGGGCTTGTCCCGGGAATCCAGGCTTCAGCTTACTCGACCGATATCCAGCACGCGGAAGCCTGGACCCCCGCAACAAGTGCGGGGGTGACGGGTTGAGATGAATCGGCCACCAGCATCCCAAAGCCAGCATCCCTCATAAAGGCGACAGCGCCCGCCGTTCCCGGTTGCATCCGCCGCCGATATGCCGCATGCAGGCACAAGGTGAGGAAAGCCAGGGGGCCGGCCAATGTTCGGCATGCTGAAATCGGTCGCGGCGCTGCTGGTCAGTGTCGCCCTGCTGCTGCTGGCGAACGGGCTGTTCTCCACGCTGCTGGCGGTACGTATGGCGACGGAAGGCTTCTCCATCGGCCTGGCCGGCGTGGTCGGGGCGGCCTATTTCGCCGGGCTGATGCTGGGCAGCCTGATCGCCCACAAGCTGGTCGAGCGGGTCGGCCATATCCGCACCTTCGCCGCGCTGGCCTCGCTGATCTCCGCCTTTGCCATGCTGCACGCGATTTTCGTCGATCCGCTGGTCTGGGCGGTGTTGCGCGGGCTGACCGGCATCTGCATGGCCGGTGTCTTTGTGGTCACGGAAAGCTGGCTGAACGGCGCGGCGACCAACCAGAATCGCGGTCAGATGCTCTCCGCCTATCTGATCACCACCTATCTGGCGCTGGGCCTCGGCCAGTTCCTGCTGACGCTTTACGACCCGGCCAGTTTCGTGCTGTTCAGCCTGGCCTCTATCCTGTTCTCGATTTCGCTGGTGCCGCTGGCGCTGGACCGTCAGGCGAACCCGACGCCGGTGCAGCCCACCCTGTTCAGCTTCGCCAAGCTGTACCGGATATCGCCGCTGGGTGTCGTCGGCTGTCTGGCCAGCGGCGTGCTGACCGGCGCCTTCTACGGGCTGGGGCCGATCTTCGCGTCCGAGATGGGGCTGTCGCTGGCCGGCATCTCCGCTTTCATGAGCGCCACCATCCTGGGCGGGCTGGTGCTGCAATGGCCGGTCGGCAAGCTGTCCGACCGGTTCGACCGCCGCAGCGTCATGGTCGCGGTGCTGGTCGCCGCCGCGCTGGTCAGCCTCGCGGTCGTGCCGGCGCTGGGCTTGTCTTTCGAGCTGCTGCTGGTGGTGGCGGCCCTACAGGGCGGCCTCAGCTTCGTGGTCTATCCGCTGAGCGTCGCCCACACCAACGATCACATCTCCGCCGACGATCTGGTGCCGGCCTCGGCCGGCCTGCTGATCGCCTATGGCGCGGGGGCGGTGATCGGGCCGCTGGGCGCGTCGCAGGCGATGGAACGGATCGGGCCGGAAGCGCTGTATTACACGCTGGCGCTGACCTCGGTTCTGGTTGCCGGGTTCGGCCTTTACCGCATGACCCGCCGGGCCGCACCGACGGTGGAGGAGCAGGGGCCGTTCGTGCCGCTGACCCGGATGACCGGCATGGCGTCGGAACTCGATCCGCGCGGCGAGGAAGACGCCGCCGGCTGAAATCAGGTGAGCGCCTCGATATCGTCCGCCGACAGATTGCCCGGCACCACGGTGATCGGGATGCGCATCTTGCCGGCGATCTTGCCGATCATATGGCTGACCAGCGGTCCCGGCCCGTCCGGCCCGATGCTGGCGGCCAGCACCAGGATGGAGATGCCGGGCTCCTCGTCGATCAGTTGCAGGATCTGCTCCCGCCGCCGCCCTTCGCGGATATACACGACGGGAATCTTGCCGGTGATCGCCGCCGCCTGGTCGGAGCAACGCCCGACATTTTCCTCCGCTTCCTGGCGCTTCTCCTCGCGGATCAGGTCGCCGACCGACATCCAGGGTTCGATATCCTCCGGCTCGATGACATAGAGCAGGGCCAGCCGGCCGCGCGAATTGCGCGCGCGGTGGGCGGCATAGCGCAGCGCTGCCGCCATTTCCGGCGTGTCGTCCACGATAACCAGGAAGACGCGTTCTTGCTGCTTGGCGGGCATGTCGTCCCCCATGTCGCTCCCGGAGTCGGTTTCTGGCGTATCGGTCATCCTCGTCAGCTCTTTCTGAAGACCAGTGAGGCGAGCCATCCTGCCACTACCGCGATGATGACGGCAATCGCGCCGTAGGCGGCCGAGTGATTGTAGGCGAATTCATAGACATCGGCACCGAAGCCGGCCTTGCTGACCAGCAGCGGCGTGGTCTGGGCGCTGACCACCTCCTGCTCGCGGATCAGATAGACGGTCACCGTATAGGTGCCGGTCGGTACGTTGGAGGGCAGGAACAGCCGGGTGCGGAACAGGGTGCGGCCAACGAATCCGACCTGCCCCACTGTTGGCGGATACAGTCCCCTTGCCTGCTTGCGGCGGATCAGCGCGGCGCGGAAATCGGCTTCGTCCGTGGCCGTCAGGGATTCCCCCTCGGCCAGTGGCAGGCGCAGATTGCCGGTGCCGATCTCCAGCCGGGCCCGCACCGCCGCATTGGCGATTTCCTCCAGCGGGCGGCTGCTGGCGATGGCGTAGAAGGCGGGCACATCGGTAAAGCCGACGGAGCGCGTGTTCAGCCAGATGCCCAGCAGCTTGTCCTTGCGCCGGACGAGCACCTCCTGCGTCGGGCCGGTCACCGCGACCACCACATCGCCCTCGCCCTCGATGGCGCCGAACAACAGCACCTCGGTGCCGGTGAAGCCGGCGGTGATCGCCACCAGATGGTTCGACAGGTCGGCGACCAGCTCCTGCGCCGAGGCGCGTCCGGCCGGCAGCAGCAGGATCAGCGCCAGCAATATCGGCCCGATGGGCGCCGGCAGGCGGCTTGCCGCGGCGCCGCTCATGGCCGCCCCGGGAATTGCAGCGAGAAGAAATCGTCCGGCACCACCACCAGGTCGAACAGCAGCTTGCCGCAGACCACCAGCACCAGCAGCGCCAGCAGGGCGCGCAGCTGCTCGCCGCGCAGGGCGGCGCCGAAGCGCGCGCCGGTCTGTGCGCCCAGCACGCCACCGGCCAGCAGCAGTAGCGCCAGGAACACGTCCACCGTCTGGTTCTGGTAGGCCTGCAGGAAGGTCACGTTGGCGGTGACGAAGATGACCTGGAACAGCGAGGTGCCGACCACGATCGCCGTCGGCATGCCCAGCAGATAGATCATGGCCGGCATCAGCATGAAGCTGCCGCCGACACCCATGATCGCCGACAGGATGCCGACCAGCGCGCCGATGGCGAAGGGCAGCAGTGCGCTGATATAGAGCTTGGACTGGCGGAACCGCATCTTCAGCGGCAGGCCATGCAGCCAGTTATGTTCGTGCAGCTTGCCGCGCCGGGCGACGCCGCGGCGGCGGCGCAGGATGGCGCGCAGCGATTCCTGCAGCATCAGCAGCCCGACAATGCCGAGCAGGAAGACGTAGAGCAGCGAGATGATGAGGTCGATCTGGCCGAGAGTCTGCAGCCAGCTGAACACCCAGACGCCGATGGTCGAGCCGAAGATGCCGCCGGCCAGCAGCACAGCGCCCATCTTGAAATCGACGTTCTTGCGCCGCCATTGCGCGATCACTCCGGAGACCGAGGCGGCGACGATCTGGTTGGCCTGGGTGCCGACAGCGACGGCCGGCGGGATGCCGATGAAGATCAGCAGCGGCGTCATCAGGAATCCGCCGCCAACGCCGAAAACGCCTGACAGGAACCCCACCACCCAACCCATCCCGAGAATCAGGACGACGTTCACCGACATTTCGGCGATGGGCAGGTAAACATACATGGTCGCGTGGGCCGCCAGGGTAAGGACGCGCGCCGATCAAAGGCGCTTATACTGTGGCGCTAACCAGACCGGTACGCAATGGATAGTATTGGTACAGTGGTATTTTTACCGCCTTGCCCGTTTAGCCCTGCTCAATCGGCAGCCCGGCCTGTGCCCAGGCAAGGATACCGCCACCCAGCCGGTGGATCGGTGCATCCTTGGGTGCCAGGCCGGAGGCCGCGAGCAATTCGGCGGCCGCCCCGCAACGCACGCCGCTGCGGCAATGGAACACCAGTTTCTTGCCGGGCGGCACCTCAACTGACGCCGGGTCGAAGCCCGACAAGGGCAACAGCACGGCACCGGGAATGCGGGCCTGCGCCCATTCCTGCGGCTCGCGCACATCGATCAGCACCGCCTCGCCGCGCACCATCCAGTCATGGATGGTCGCGGGAGTCTCGATGCGGATGTCGGGAGCACTCATGGCTGCCGTTCCGTGGTAAGGCGCGTCAGGCCGCGTCGGCCTGCTGCGCGGCTTCCTGCACGGGGGCAGAGTTATACAGGCCGTACAGCGTGCCGAGGATGGTCGTGACCTCCTCGGTGGAGATCGAGTAGAAGATGGTCTGTGCCGAGCGGCGGGTCTTGACCAGCCCATCGCGGCGCAACCGCGCCAGATGCTGGGACAGGGCAGACTGGCTCAGCTTCACCAGCTTCTCCAGCTCGCTGACGGACTTCTCGCCCTCGCTCGCCAGGAGATGCAGGATCAGAAGCCGGCGCTCGTTGCCCATGGCTTTGAGAACGGCGCTTGCACGTCGGGTGTTCTGCTTGAACATCGCGATTTCCTAGATAAACCCTATATGGTGAGAAGCCGGTAACAGCTAGAGGGACGGCCCGCCATACCAAGCCACCGCTAAGGGTGGCGTATTGCGAACCAGTTGCTGCGCTTATCTAGTGGAAAAAACAGGAAATGCCAATGAATAAGGAAGCGTGCGGCGGAGCGACGCAGGCAGTCGAGCTGGATACGACGGGTCTGAAATGCCCGCTGCCGGTGCTGAAGGCACGCAAGAAACTGCGCGAGGTGCCGCCCGGCGGGCAGCTGAAAGTGCTGGCCACGGACCCCGGCGCGATCAAGGATTTCGAGGCTTTCTGCGAGGCGACGGGCACGCGCTACCTGTCCTGGGACCAGGCCGGCGAGGTCTATACCATCCTGTTGGAACGCCCGGCATAGGAGCGGGGCTCATCTGCGTTTTGTGCATAGCAGCAATCGGGGCGGTTTCTTGCGGGTTTCGCGCCTGGCGGGATAGAGTGCCGCCCAATGGAAAATAATGCATAGGAAGAGGCATATGGCTGCCCACAAGATCGCGATCATCCCCGGCGACGGTATCGGCACCGAGGTGGTGCCCGAGGGGCTGAAGGTGCTGGACGCCGCCGGCCGCAAATTCGGCATCAGCTATGAATTCACCCATTTCGACTGGTCGTGCGAGCGCTACAAGGATACCGGCGAGTTCATGCCGAAGGACGGCATCCAGCAGCTCTCCGGCCATGATGCGATCTTCCTCGGCGCTGTCGGCTGGCCCGGCGTGCCCGACCATGTGTCGCTCTGGGGCCTGCTGATCCCGATCCGCCGCGAGTTCGATCAGTATGTGAATCTGCGCCCGGTCCGCCTGTTCGAGGGTGTGCGCAGCCCGCTGGCCGACCGCAAGCCCGGCGACATCGACTATTACGTCGTGCGCGAGAATTGCGAGGGCGAGTATTCCGCCATGGGTGGCCGCCACAATGCCGGCACCGAGCATGAATTCGTACTGCAGGAGACGGTGTTCACAAGGCGCGGCGTGGACCGCGTCATGAAGTTCGCCTTCGAGCTGGCGATGACTCGCGGCCGCCATGTCACCTCGGCCACCAAGTCGAACGGCATCATCCACACCATGCCGTACTGGGACGAGCGCTTCGCCGCGATGAAGCAGGCCTACCCGGAGGTGAAGACCGACCAGTTCCACATCGACATCCTGACCGCGCATTTCGTGCAGCACCCGGACTGGTTCGACGTGGTGGTGGGCTCCAACCTGTTCGGCGACATCCTGTCCGACCTCGGCCCGGCGACCACCGGCACCATCGCCATCGCGCCCTCGGCCAACCTGAACCCGGAAGGCAAGCACCCCTCGATGTTCGAGCCGGTGCACGGTTCCGCCCCGGATATCGCCGGCAAGGGCATCGCCAACCCGATCGGCCAGATCTGGTCCGGCGCCATGATGCTGCAGCATATGGGCCACCAGGACGCGCATGATTCCATCCTGAAGGCCATCGAGACGGTGCTGCGCGAGGGCGGGCCGAAGACGCCGGATCTGGGCGGCCAGGCCAGCACCGCCGATCTCGGCTCCGCGATTGCCGAGGTGGTGGCGTCGTCATGACGATGTGGTTCGAGGATTTCGCGGTCGGCCAGCGCTTCGAGACGCCGGGCGTCACGCTGTCGGAAGCGCAGATCCTCGACTTCGCCTTCCAGTACGACCCGCAGCCCTTCCATATCGATAGGCCGGCAGCCGAGGCCGGCCCGTTCGGCGGGCTGATCTCCAGCGGTTTCCAGACGCTGGCGGTCAGCTTCCGGCTGACCTACCAGCTGGGGCTGATCGCCGAATCCGGCATGGGCGCCTTCGGCATGGACGCGCTGCGCTGGCAGCAGCCGGTGCGGCCGGGCGACACGCTGAAGGTGGTGCTGTCGGTGCTGGAAGTGCGCGAATCCGGCTCGAAGCCGGACCGCGGCTTCGTCACCTTCGGCTACGAGACCTTCAACCAGAAGGGCGAGAAGGTGATGAGCTTCAAGGCCGCGCAGATCGTCCGCCGACGGCCGGTGTAACGAGACCTTCTCCTCGCGGAAGAGGGGTTTTTAAATTCGTCATGGTCGGACTTGATCCGACCATCCAGCGACCGAGCGAACCGCACGGACGGCTGGACCCTCGGGTCAAGCCCGAGGGTGACGAAGTGGAGGATTGCCGTCCAACCAACCCTCTCCCCTCGCGGGAGAGGGTGGACGCGCAGCGTCCGGGTGAGGGGGCGGCTCCGCCCGTGCGATTACCCCTCACCCAGCGCCGCCTAATTCGCTTCGCTCATAAGGCTCCGCAACCCTCTCCCGCAAGGGGCGAGGGAAAGTCTGATTAATCCGCCGCGTCGGAGAAGCCTGGGGGCGAGATGGGCAGGCGCACCTTGTCGGCGGCCTCCAGGATCAGCGACGCATCGGCGCCCGGCCGGTGCGCGTTCTCCGACAGATACCGGCGGAAGGCGCGGGCACCCGGCAGCCCGTTATACAGCCCCAGAATATGCCGGGTCATGTGGGCCAGCGGCGTGCCCTCGGCCAGTTCCCGCTCGACATAGGGGATGAAGGCTTCCAGCACTTGCCGACGGCTGGGCGCGGGCGCGGATGCTGCGAAGAAGCGCCGGTCGGCCTCGGCCAGCATGTACGGCTCCTGATAGGCCGCGCGGCCTATCATCACGCCATCGACATGGGCCAGATGCGCCGCCGCCTGGTCCAGCGTGGTCACGCCGCCATTCAGCACGATGGTCAGCTCCGGCAACTCCTGCTTCAGCCGATAGACCAGCTCGTAGCGCAGCGGCGGAATCTCGCGGTTCTCCTTCGGACTCAGCCCTTTCAGCCAGGCCTTGCGGGCATGCACGATGAAGCTGCGGCAGCCGGCATCCGCGACGGTCTCGATAAAGCGCTTCAGGTCGGCGTAATCCTCCATCTCATCGACGCCGATGCGCGACTTCACCGTGACCGGCAGGGATGTCGCGGCGATCATCGCCTTCACGCCGGCCGCGACGGTCTCAGGCTCGGCCATCAGGCAGGCGCCGAAGCGGCCCTTCTGCACCCGGTCGCTGGGGCAGCCGCAATTCAGATTCACCTCGTCATAGCCGAAGCCCGCGACGATCTCCGCCGCGCGCGCCAGATCGTCCGCCTCCGACCCGCCCAGCTGGCAGGCGACCGGATGCTCGGCCCCGTCGAAGCGCAGCAGCCGCTGCCGGTCGCCATGCAGCACGGCACCGGTCGTCACCATCTCGGTATAGAGCAGCGCCTGCCGGCTGATGAGCCGCAGGAAGAAGCGGTCATGCCGGTCCGTCCAGTCCATCATCGGGGCGACGGAGAGCCTATGCGCGGGAACAGCCTTCATGGCGCATCAGGTACGTCTTATCCGTCCTGAGGTCAATGTGGGGGGCATTTCTGTCAATGGTACCGCAGGCATGCAAACGCCAGCCTTACTTCATGCACAAGAAGACGTGATGGGTACTCGACTCTTAGCTTTGTACATGGCAGCGTTTTGTGATTTTAATCTAAATTAGGCTGTTAAGAATGCATGTCTATGACCAGCGTAGGAATGTATCTCGCCTGTTACAGCATGGACTCGATTCCAGTTCAGTAGTTGTTGCATCGCCAGATCACCCTCTACTGATGGATGGTCCAGATATCATAGTCGGAGGAGATAGCGGTCTTTCGGCCATATATTTTCTAAAAGCAGCCGAAAGAAAATTCCCTGAAAAATTTATAGTTCGATTTATTCTTAGTCGACTTGCCCTACCACCTCAATCAAGGCATTTCTTGATCGATAGTCATATAG